>JAEYZV010000638.1 GCA_023427865.1 Acidobacteriota bacterium | reverse complement strand
GGACAAGGTCATCATGGGCGTCGAGCGCCGGTCGCGCATCATCAGCGACGACGAGAAGCGGCACACGGCGTACCACGAGGCCGGTCACGCCCTCGTGGCGGCGATGCTGCCCAACGCGGTGCCGCTGCACAAGGTCACGATCATCCCTCGCGGCATGGCCCTCGGCGTGACGTCGTTCCTGCCGCAGAGCGAGCAGGTCGATTTCTCGAAGGAAGAGGCCGAGTCGCAGATCGCCGTGGCGATGGCCGGCCGCATCGCCGACGAGATCTTCTGCAACACGAAGACGGCGGGCGCCCGCAACGACATCGCGCAGGCGACGGGGCTCGCCCGCCGGATGGTCTGCGAGTGGGGCATGAGCGTGCTCGGGCCGCTCAGCTTCGGCAAGAAGGAAGAGCAGATCTTCCTCGGCCGCGAGATCGCCCAGCATCGTGACTACTCGGAGTCCACGGCCATGCGCATCGACGAGGAAGTGCAGTCGATCGTCATGGGCGGGTACGACACGGCGCGCGCGATCATCGAGCAGCACAAGGACGCGATGCAGCGCATCGCCGACGAGCTCCTCGTGCGCGAGGTGCTCGACGCCGACCAGGTCAAGCGCATCATCGCCGGGCAGCCGCTCGACGCCCCAGAGCCCATCGTGCCTCCGGGCACGCCCGAAGTGGTGGCCGAGGAGCGCCGCCCGCGGCCGTCCATCGTGCCGGCGATGCCTGTGCCGCACAAGCCGCTCGCGCAGGAATAGGGCGCCTCCCGGCGCCCTCAGCGAATTGCAGAATTGCAGAGTTGCAGAATTTCAGTAAGGCCAGCAATGCTTCGACGAGTGGCGCTGGTGATGACATTCTGAAATTCCTGAAATTCTGCAATTTGCGATGACCCCCACCCCCCGCCGCCGCTACACCCTCGCCCTCCCCAACGGCAACACGCTCGCCCTCGGCGAGCGGACCGTCGTGATGGGCATCCTCAACGTGACGCCCGACAGCTTCTCGGACGGCGGTCGGCACATCGACCCGTTGCGTGCCGTGGACGCGGCCCACCTCATGGTGGCCGCCGGGGCGGACATCATCGACGTCGGCGGGGAATCCACGCGGCCGGGCGCAGCCGCCGTCGATGCGCGCGAGGAGCGCGCCCGCGTCACGCCCGTGATCGCCGCCATCGCCGCGCAGCTGCCGGTGCCGATCTCGGTGGATACCACGAAGGCGAGCGTGGCCGCTGCCGCCATCGACGCCGGAGCCTCGCTGCTCAACGACATCAGTGGCCTGCGCGCCGACCCGGAGTTGGCCCGCGTCGCGGCCCGCGCGCGCGCGGCGCTCGTCGTCATGCACATGCGGGGCGCGCCCGCGGACATGTACCGCCATGCGACCTACCGCGACGTGCCGGCGGAGGTCGCCGCGGAACTCGCGTGGAGCGTCGGGGCCGCACTCGACGCCGGCGTCGCCATGAACGCCCTCGTCGTCGATCCCGGCCTGGGGTTCGCCAAGCAGGCGAGCCACAGCTGGCAGGTGCTGGCGCGCCTCGATCACCCCGCCCTGCGCGCGATGGATCTCCCGCTGCTCGTCGGCGCCTCGCGCAAGTCCTTCCTCCAGGCCGCCGTCGGCGAGCTCCCGGCGTCCGACCGCGACCCGGCGAGCCACGCGGCGGCGGTCGTCGCGGTGCTTTCCGGGGCGCACGTCGTGCGCGTCCACGACGTACCGGGGAGTGTGCAGGCCGTGCGTGTGGCAGATATGATCAGCGCCGCAGCCGAGGCAGGACACGCCTGACGAGCCGCTGCAGCCGACGCGATGGACTCGCTGCTCTCGTGGATCAACCGCACGCCCCTGACATGGTGGGACGTCATCGACGTCCTCGTCGTGGCGTTGATCATCTACGAGTCGCTGAAGCTGATCCGAGGCACGCGCGCCATGCAGATGGCGCTCGGATCGGCCCTGCTCGTCGGCCTGTACTTCTTCTCGATCGCCGCGCCGCTGCAGACGGTCAACTGGCTGATCCGGAACCTGATCGGCTACGTCGTGTTCGCCGCGATCGTGCTGTTCCAGAACGACATCCGGCGGGCGCTGGCGCATTTCGGGCGGACGCCGTTCGTGCGGGCCTTCTCCCGGGCCGAGAACGACGACGAGACGATCGAGGAGGTGGTGACGGCGGCGGTGCAGCTGGCCGACCGCAAGACGGGAGCGCTCATCGTCATCGAGCGGCAGATCGGGCTGCGCAACTACATCGAGAGCGGCATTCCGCTCGACGCGATGGTCACCCACGACCTGCTCGTGTCGATCTTCCAGACGAGCGGACCGCTGCACGACGGCGCCGTGATCATCCAGGAGAACCGGATCGCAGCCGCGTCGTGCTTCCTGCCGCTGACCGTCAACCCCGGGATCAGCCCCGACCTGGGGACGCGGCACCGCGCGGCGATCGGCCTGACCGAGGAGATCGACGCGGTGGCCGTCGTGGTCTCCGAGGAGAGCGGGCGCATCTCGATCGCCACCGAGGGGCAGATGTCGCGGGGCTTCACCGCCGAGACCCTGCGCGCCCGACTGTCGCAGCTCGTGCTGCAGCGCAAGACCGGCCGACGGACGCGGCCGCGACCCTGAAGGTGTGATCGCCGTGCAGCTGCTTGCCAACCTGCCGCTGAAGGTGCTCTCGCTGGTGCTCGCCGGCGTGCTGTGGCTGGCCGTCTCCGGGCAGAGCACTGTCGAGCGCAACATCCGCGTGCCGCTCGAGATGGAGAACGTGCCGCCGGGGATGGAGATCGTCGGCGATACGCCGATTTCGGTGGACGTTCGCCTGCGCGGCTCGTCCGGCAACCTCGGGCGCGTCGCGCAGGGCGACATCGTGGCCTCGCTGGATCTGACGAACGCCAGGCCGGGCACGCGCATCTTCAACCTGCAGGCGAGCGAGGTCCGGGTGCCGTTCGGGGTGCAGGTCGTGCAGGTCACGCCGCCGGCCGTGTCGCTCGACCTCGAATACTCGGGGCAGAAGGTGGTGCCCGTCTCGCCCGTCGTCGAGGGCGATCCGGCACCGGGGTTCGTGGTGGGCCGCATCACCACGTCACCGGCGACGGTGGCAGTGGTCGGCCCGCTCGGGCGCCTCGAGAACCTGCGAGAGGCGACGACCGAGCCGGTGCGCGTGGATGGCGCGCGCGAGCGGGTGCAGGACCGCGTCACCATCGGCGTCGAGGATGCGTCGCTGCGCCTGCGCGAGCCGCAGACCGCGCTCGTGACCGTGGAGGTGCTGGCCGAGGTCGTCGAGCAGACGCTGACGGGCGTGCCGGTTCGGCCCGCGAACCTGGCAGACGGCCGGACGGCGCGTGTGTCGCCGGCACAGGTGTCCGTCGTCGTCCGTGGTACGAAGGGCGAACTGGCGAAGCTGGCGGGCGGGGATCTGGGCGCCGATGTGGACCTTGCCGACCTCGGACGCGGCCGCCACACCGTCCCCGTCCGGATTCCCAACCGCGACGGGATGGCGGTGGAGCGCATCGAACCCGCCAACGTCACGGTCACGATAAGGTGAGGGCCTTGCGGCCTTCGTCATTCGGCCGTCGGCCTTCGCCAGCTGTAGCCTAGTAGCCTGTAACCCTGACCTATGAAACTGTTCGGAACCGATGGTGTGCGTGGAGTGGCGGGACAGCCGCCGCTCGACGAGACGACGATCATGCGCCTCGGCGCGGCACTCGTGCGGGTTTTGCCGCACCAGGGCCCCGTGCGGCTGCTCACCGGCCGCGACACGCGCGAGTCGGGCTTCTGGATCGAGCGCGCCCTGGCCCGCGGCGTGCGGGCGATGGGCGGCGACCTCCTTTCGGCGGGGGTCGTGCCCACGCCGGCGGTCGCGGTGATCACGCGCGAACAGGATTTCGACGCGGGTATCGTCATCTCCGCTTCGCACAATCCGTACGAGGACAACGGGATCAAGGTGTTCTCCGGGCACGGCCAGAAGTTCGACGAGGCCCTCGAGTCGCAGGTGGAGGCGCTCGTCGCCGACCCGCACTTCGTGGTGTCGGGCGAGGCATCGGCCGAGATCGAAGCCCACGAGGTGATCGAGACCTACATGCGGCACGCGCAGGCAGCGTTGCCGTTTCCCGGCAATGTCTCAGGCCTACGGATCGGCCTCGACTGTGCCAACGGTGCCACCACCACCGTGGCGCCGCGGTTGTTCCGGGCGCTGGGCCTGGACGTGCAGGTGATCGGCCACGAGCCCGACGGGCGCAACATCAACCTCGGGTGCGGGTCCACGCACCTGGAGGCGCTGCAGGCGCTCGTGCGCGAGCAGCGGCTGGCGCTCGGCATCGCGTTCGACGGCGACGGCGATCGCTGCCTCATGGTGGACGAGCAGGGCGCGGTCGTCGATGGCGACGCCATCATGTTGATCCTCGCGCTGCATCTGCACCGCACCGTCGGGCTCGCGAAGGACACGGTCGTCGCCACCGTGATGAGCAACCTCGGGCTCGAGCGCGCGCTGGAGGCGGAAGGCATCCGCCTCGTGCGGACCGCGGTGGGCGACAAGCACGTGATGGAGGCGATTCGCGACAACGGCTACGCGCTTGGCGGCGAGCAGTCGGGCCACGTCATCGTGTCCGAGCACCTCTTCACGGGCGACGGCATCGTGACGGCGCTGCGCGTCCTGCGGGTGATGGCCGAGACCGGGCGATCGCTGCGCACGCTGGCGTCGGAACTCGTGACGTACCCGCAGGTGCTCGTGAACGTGCGCGTCGGCCGGCGCGTGCCCGTCGCCGAGGTGCCGGCGATCGCCGCGGTGATCGACGGCGTGGAGCGGCGCCTCGGAGGCGAGGGGCGGCTGCTCGTGCGCTATTCGGGCACCGAGCCGCTGCTGCGCATCATGCTCGAAGGGAAGGACCAGGGCGAGATCGAGACCTGGGCACACGAAATCGCCGACGCCGCGCGGGACGCGCTGGGAGCCGGATAGAAATTGCAGAATTGCAGAATTGCAGAATTGCAGAATTGCAGAATTTCATTGGCAGCGCCAACCTTCGACGCATTACCGACGGTGACGCAATTCTGAAATTCTGCAATTCTGAAATTCGACAGGTTCAGAGATCCCCCGTCCGCCGATGGCCAAGCTTTCCGTCAACGTCAACAAGGTCGCGACCCTGCGCAACAGCCGCGGCGGTCCGATCCCCTCCGTCGTCGATGCCGCGCGCGTGTGCATCGAGGCCGGTGCGCCCGGCATCACGGTGCACCCGCGCGCCGATGCCCGGCACATCACCTTCGAGGACGTGCGCGACCTGAAGGAGCTGCTCGATCCCTGGACGTCGGTCGAGTTCAACATCGAGGGCGACCCGCGACCCGATCTGCTGAACCTCGTCGAGACGATCCGGCCGCATCAGTGCACGCTCGTGCCGGTGCGCCCCGGCGAGATCACGAGCGAAGCCGGCTGGCCTCCCGACGCCGACGAGAAGGATCTCCGCGATGTGATCGCCCGGCTGCGCGGCCACGGCATCCGCGTCTCCCTCTTCGTGAACCCGGACGAGGCCGCCGTCCGTTTCGCCAACCGGGTCGGCGCCGAGCGCGTCGAGCTGTACACCGAGCCGTACGCGCGTGCGTTCAATACCTCCGGCACGTCGCTGTCGGACGCGCTCGCGCCATACGTCCGGGCGGCCACCGTCGCAGCCGAGCTGGGGCTTGGCGTCAACGCCGGCCACGACCTCGACCTCGAGAACCTGCCGGACTTCGTGCAGGCGATGCCGCGGCTCGACGAGGTATCGATCGGCCACGCGCTCATCAGCTACGCCCTCTACGTCGGCCTGCGGCAAGCAGTGCTCGAGTACCGCGAGGCAGCGGGGGATGGGGTGTAGGAACGAACGGATCGGGACCCGGGATTCGGGACTCGGGACTCGGAGCCGGGATTTGGGATTCGGGAACGGCGGACCGGGAGCGGCACCGAGTACGAAGGCCGTGTTCGGCGGCAATCCCTTCGGGTCGGCTGTTCTCGCGCGGCCAGCGTCCTTCTTCAGGTAGCCTGTAGCAAGTAGCCCTGCAGCGCTCGTTCGGGTAGCCTGCAGCCCGAAGCCTCAGCTTGTTCTCCATGAAGCCAGAATCGATCGTCGTCGGAATCGCGGGTGCGCTGTTCGGACTTCTCTGTGGGTGGATGCTGGGCGCCCAGGGTGCCGCTCCGCCCGCCGGGCCGGTCGCGCAGGCCGCCTCCGCCAGTGCCGCACCCTCGCCCTCGACGCAGGGCGGGCAGCAGGCGCAGGGCAGGACGGCGACGCCGGTGGACGAGCGCCGCGTCCAGGAGCTCGAGGCCCAGGCGCAGCAGAACCCGAAGGACGCCCAGCCGCGGACCCAGCTCGGCAACATCTTCTTCGATGCCGAGCGCTACCCGGATGCCGTGAAGTGGTACGAAGCGTCGCTGGCCGTGGCGCCGGCCAACTCCGACGTGAGCACGGACCTGGCGGTCAGCTACTACTACACGAACCAGACCGACAAGGCGCTGGCCCAGTTCGCGCGGTCGCTGGAGATCGACCCGAAGCACACCAAGACGTGGCTGAACCTCGGCATCGTGCGCGCGTTCGGCAAGCAGGACCTCACCGGCGCCGCCGAGGCGTGGAAGCAGGTCGTGGCCCTCGCGCCGCCCGACGCGCCCGAGGCGCGCGCCGCGCGGCAGGCGCTCGAAGGTCTCGAGGCGGCGCACCCGGGAACGGGCGGCGGCGCGTCGCCGGCCGGCGTGCCGAAGCAGGGAGGCTGAGTCATGCTTGGCTGGCTGCTCAAGCTGCTGTTGCTCCTGCTGCTCGTGCGGGCGTTGATGCTGATCGTCGGCGGCCTGCTGCGCGGGTTGTTCGCGGTGCCGCAGGCGGCGGGTTCCGGACCGGAGCGGTCGAGCGGACGCGCCCCCTCCCACGGCACCCTCGTGCAGGATCCGGTCTGCGGTACGTACGTGCTGCAGGAACGTGCCCTCACGGCGCGCACCAGCTCGGGGGCGACCGCGTTCTTCTGTTCAGAGCGCTGCCGTTCCGCCTATGATGCGCAGGCGGCCCGGCCCCGCTGATCCGCCCGGTCCGCTCCCGACTGCCCATGACGCCCCGTGAAGAACAGCTCCGCGCCGAGATCTGCGAAGTCGGCCGGCGCGTGTACGCGCGCGGGTACGTGGCCTCCAACGACGGCAACATCAGCGTCCGTCTCGACGACCGCCACCTGCTCGCCACGCCCAAGAGCGTGTCGAAGGGGTTCATGACCCCGGACATGATGGTGGTGACCGACATGGAGGGGCGCAAGGTCGCCGGGCACCGGGACGCCTCGACCGAGCTCAAGATGCACCTGGCGGTCTACGAGGTGCGACCCGACGTGAACGCGGTGGTTCACGCGCATCCGCCGCTCTCGACCGGGTTCGCCGTCGCCGGCATCCCCTTGAACAAGTCCTCGCTCGCCGAGATCATCTTCTCGCTCGGCAGCGTGCCCATCGCCGAGTACGCGACGCCTTCCACCCAGGAACTGCCCGACGCCGTGAAGCGGTACGTGACCGCGCACGATGGCCTGCTGCTGGCCAACCATGGCGCGCTGACCTGCGGGCAGGACCTGATGAACGCGTACTTCAAGATGGAGACGATGGAGCATTTCGCGCAGATCACGCTCGTGGCCCGCCAGCTCGGTCGCGAGAACCTGATTTCGCGCGAGGAAGTGGACCGGCTCCAGGGGCTGCGCGACTTCTACGGGATCAAGTCGCCGGCGCCGATCTGCACCGACCCCTCGGACGTCTCGGGCGATGCCGCGACGTGCCAGTTCGTCGAGGCCCCGGCCTCCGACGGGCCGCGTATCGTGCCGTCGTTCGTGTCGCCCGCGGGCAGCGGCGGCGAGGGTGCGGAAATTCGATTAACATACCGCGAGCTTTCGGCCCTCATCGCCGACGCGGTACGCCAGGTGACGCGCGACGCCTGAACGCGTGACCGATGGCCAGACACGCGCGGACAGGCCGCGCAAGCCGGCGCGAGGCGCCAGGTGATCCGGATATGGGTGAAGCACTCGGAATGATCGAGACCAAGGGTCTCGTTGCGATGATCGAAGCCGCCGACGCGATGGTGAAGGCCGCGAAGGTCACGCTCGTCGGCTGGGAGAAGATCGGTGCCGGCTACGTGACGGCCATCGTCCGTGGCGACGTGGCGGCCGTCAAGGCGGCCACCGACGCCGGCGCCGCGGCGGCGCGCCGTGTCGGCGAACTCGTTTCGGTCCACGTCATCCCGCGGCCGCACAGCAACCTCGAGGACGTGCTGCCCATCGGCAAGGCCTCCAGCAAATGATCCTGGGCAGGGTCGTCGGCACCGTCGTGGCGACCCGCAAGGACGATCGGCTCCTGAGCGCCAAGCTCCTGCTCGTTCGTCCGGTGTCGCCCGAGGGTCAGCTCGAAGGGTCGTCGCTGGTGGCCATCGACACGGTCGACGCCGGCACGGGCGAGACCGTCCTGGTCGTGTCCGGCAGCTCGGCCCGCATGGCCGACGGGCTGTCGCAGTCTCCCGTGGACGCGGCGATCGTCGGCATCGTCGACTCGGTCACGGTCGCCTGATCGCGAGTTCCCGGCATGCACCTCGCTCGCGTGGTCGGCACCGTGGTCAGCACGCACAAGGACGCACGGCTGGCCGGCGTCAAGCTCCTGCTGATTCAGCCCGTGGCGCGTGACGGCACCGACACGGGCCGGCCCCTCGTCGCCACCGACGCGGCTGGTGCCGGCGTGGGCGAGCGCGTCTTCTTCGTGCGCGGCCGCGAGGCAGCGTTCCCGTTCCATCCGGTGGAGGTCCCGACCGACGCCAGCATCGTCGGCATCGTCGACCACGCCGACGTGGTGGCCTGAGATGCAGGTGGGCACCGTCATCGGTACCGTCGTCGCCACGCAGAAGCACTCCAAGCTGCACGGCGCGAAGCTCCTGCTCGTGCAGCCCGAACTGCCCGACGGCACGGCACGAGGCAACGCGGTGCTGGCGGTGGACAGCGTCGGCGCCGGTGTCGGCGAACGGGTCCTGCTCGTCATCGAAGGGAAAGCTGCGGGTGACGCGTTGGGCCGCAGGGGCGCGCCGGTCGATGCGGCGATCGTCGGGATCGTCGACGCGCTCGAAGTCGAGGGGGCCTGGTGATGCACGACGACGAGATCCGCGCGCTCGTTCGCGAGGCGGTCGCCCGTCAATTGGGCGTTGACCCTGCTGGGACAACGGGCCCTACCGTCGGCCCCGCTGGGACCGCGGGCCCTACCGTCGTCGGTGGGGCCGTCTCCTGGAAGACGCACTCGTCCCACGGCCGATTCGTCTTCCTCGCGCCGTCCGAACCGGACGCTCCCTGCGTGGTCGAACCGCAGGTGAAGTGTCATCACTGCGGCTTCTGCCAATCCTACGGGCACTGAGGAGCCCGAGCTTCCATCGAGCATGTCCACCGCATCGCGCCCGCGCGTCTTCGTGTCCCGGCGGCTGTTCCCCGAGACACTCGACCTCATCGCCCAGCACGCCGAGATCGACGTGTTCGAGCGCAGCGGCAGCCCGACGCCCGAAGAGCTGCTCGCCCGGGCGAAGGGCTGTGCGGCCCTCGTGGCGCAGGGCACCGACCGGATCGATGCGGAGTTGCTCGACGCGCTGCCCGACCTGCGAATCGTCGCCAACGTCGCCGTCGGCTACAACAACATCGACGTGGCGGCGGCGTGCGCGCGCAAGGTGGTGACCACGAACACGCCGGACGTGCTCGACGAGGCGTGCGCCGCACTGACGTGGGGCCTGATCCTCGGTGTCACGCGCCGGCTCGGCGAGGGCGAACGCTTCCTGCGCGCCGGACGCTGGGAAGGATTCCAGCTCGACCTCCTGCTCGGCATGGATCTCGTGGGCAAGACCCTCGGCGTGGTCGGCATGGGGCGCATCGGCAGGTCGGTCGCCGCCAACGCGGCGGCCTTCGGCATGCGCCCCGTCTTCCTGCGGTCGCCGCGCCGACCCGACGAGGTGATCACCGGTCCCGACGGTGTGCCCTACGAGGCGCTGCCGTTCGAGGAACTGCTGAACCGTTCCGACGTCGTCACGCTTCACGTGCCGCTCTCGCCCGAGACGCGCCACATGATCAACCGCACGACGATTCGCCTGATGAAGCCGACCGCGTATCTGGTCAACATGGCGCGTGGTCCCGTGGTCGAGGAAGCGGCGATCGTGACGGCGCTCGACAACGGCTGGATCGCCGGCGCCGCCCTCGACGTGTACGAGCTCGAGCCGGTGGTGCACCCGGGCCTGCTGCGGTTCGAGAACGCGTTCCTCATCCCGCACCTCGGCAGCGCCACACGCGAGACGCGCACCGCGATGTGCAACCTGGCGGCACGCAACGTGATCGAGGTGATCGAGGGCCGCGCCCCGCTCACGCCGATACCGGGAAGCCACATCCCGTAAGAGATGTGCAATTGCAGAATTGCGGAATTTCAGAATTGCTTACCTTCAGTAATGCGTCGGAGGTTGGTGATGACGATGAAGTCCGAAGATCCGCCATTTCGCCATTCCGCCATTCTGAAATTGTGAAATTCTGAAATTCTGAAATTGTGAAAATGTGAACTTGCTCATGCTCCCCGTCCCTACCCTGCGGCCGCCGCTTCCGGTCGCGCCGACGCTCGTGAAGCTCGGGCGCGCGATCAGGTCGCTGGAGCTGCCGGCGATCGAGAAGATCGCCGAGGAGCTGATGGGTGATGCCTACCAGGTCCTCGTCTCGACGATGCTGTCGGCGCAGACGAAGGACCCGGTAACGCTTGCGGCGTCCTTGCGCCTCTTCGCGGTCGCCCCGACCCCCGCGGCGCTCGCCAAGCTCCCCACGAGCCGTATCGAGAAGCTGATTTACCCGGTGAGCTTCTACCGCAACAAGGCGGTGCACGTGAAGGAGACGGCACGTTTGCTGGTTGCGCGGCACGGCGGCCAGGTGCCGACGACGATGGAAGAGTTGCTCACGCTGCCGGGCGTCGGCCGCAAGACCGCGAACCTGACGCTCATCGTCGCGTGCCGCAGTCGCGACAACATCTGCGTCGATACGCACGTGCATCGCATCGCCAACAGGTTCGGGTGGGTGCGCACGCGCACGCCCGAGCAGACCGAGCGCGCGCTGTACGACGTCGCACCGCGCAAGTGGTGGTCCACGATCAACCTGCACCTCGTGACGTGGGGGCAGCACGTGTGCAGGCCCGTGTTCCCGCTCTGCGGCAGGTGCATCCTCAACGACAGGTGCCCGAAAATCGGTGTCCTGCGGGAAGGGCGTGTCGCGTGAGCCCCTCCCGGCGGGCGTTCCTCCAGTTCGGGTCGTTGGCCGCGACGGCGGCGGCATTCGCCGTCCGTTCTTCGGACGCGATCGCGCAGGTGGTCATGCAGGCACATCGCATCGTCCGGCAGGCATCGCCGGAAAACCTCGAGTACGACTTCGGCACGTTGGGGGAGTTCATCACGCCGGTCGATCGGCATTACGTGCGGAGCCACTTCGCGGTGCCGGCCATCGACGCCGCGTCGTGGTCGCTGCAGGTGAAGGGAGCCGTCGCGCAGCCGCTCAGGCTCTCGCTCGACGAGCTGCGTGCGCTGCCGCGCGCGTCCCACGTCGTGACGCTCGAGTGCGCCGGCAACGGGCGCTCGTTCCTCACGCCCGCGGTGTCGGGCGTGCAGTGGGCACGCGGCGCCGTCAGCACCGCCGAGTGGACGGGCGCGCGGCTCATCGACATCCTCGGCAAGGCTGGTGTCGATGCCGGGGCCACGCGGCTCGTCTTCGAGGGCGGCGACAGCGGCGAGGTGAAGAACACGCCGCATCCGCGCGGGGTCATCACGTTCCATCGCAGCCTTGCGCTCGACGACGTGCAGGCGCGCGACGTGCTCGTTGCGTATGCGATCAACGGGCAGCCGCTGCCGGCGGCCAACGGCGCGCCCGTCCGCCTGATCGTGCCGGGATGCTACGGCATGGCGTCGGTGAAGTGGCTGTCGGCCATCGAGGTCGTTGGCGGCGACTTCGACGTGTACTGGGAAACGACCGATTACGCGTACTGGGATCGGTCCGGCAACTTCCCGGTTCGCCGGCCGCTGATGGGCGCGCACGTGAAGTCGCTGATCGCGCGGCCATCCGCCGGCGACGTCGTGACGCGCGGCGTGGCGACCGAGATCGTCGGTGCCGCCTGGAGCGACGGTCCCGTCACGCGAATCGAGGTGAGTACCGATGGTGGACGCACCTGGCGCGACGGCGAGTTCCTCGACCCGCAGAGCCCGTGGGCCTGGCGACGCTGGCGCTACCGGTGGCAGGTGCCTGCCGCCGCGGGCGAAGCCGTGCTGATGTCGCGCGCGACGGACGCGAAGGGACGCGTGCAGCCGGCGGCCCGGAACGACGACTACGGCTCGTACGTCATCCATCACGTGGTGCCGATGCCGGTGAAGATCACGTAGCGGCGGCCTTCGTCGTTCGGCCGTCGGCCTTCGTCCCTCCGCCAGGCTACGGCGGGACAGGTCCCGCGTCGGACACGACCGCGGCCGTCACCGACCGCAGCCCTCCGGTTGTACGGGGTTCTCGCTGTTGGTAGCCGCCGGGCCTTGCTCGACGTCCATTCCCGTAAGTAGCCGCCGGGCCCTGTTCGACGTCCGTTCGCGCACGTAGCCGCCGGGGCCTGGTTCGACGTCCATTCCCGTACGTAGCCACCGGGCCTTGCCCGGCGGGCTCCCGCAATCGCCTCTCATGCCCGACTACACCGCCACCATCTCCTGGGAACGCTTCGACGCGGCGTTCACCGACAACCGCTACAGCCGCGCGCACCGATGGACGTTCGACGGTGGTGCCACCGTGCCCGCGTCGGCCTCACCACAGCACGTGCGCGTCCCGATGTCGGATCCCCTCGGCGTGGATCCCGAGGAGGCGTTCGTGGCGTCGCTCTCGAGTTGCCACATGCTGTGGTTCCTCTCGATCGCGGCCGGGCGCGGCTTCGTCGTGGACAGCTACGACGACAACGCGACCGGCACGATGGCTCCTAACGACGAGGGTCGCCTGGCGATGACGCGTGTCGTGCTGCGGCCGGTCGTCGCATTCAGCGGCGCGCGCCTGCCGTCCGACGACGAGCTGCGTGCGATGCACGACGAGGCGCACCACGCGTGCTTCATCGCCAACTCGGTGAAGACCGACGTGGTGGTCTCGGTGCCGTAGCACGCCGGCAAATCATCCGTTATAGTCGAGCCGCTCACCAGACTCGATGCCCGGGACATGCCGAGGCGTGCGCTGCGGCGCCGCGACGATTGCCGCCGCGTTGTTGCTGCCCGCCCTTGCGGGTTGCGGTGGCGATCGCCCGCCGACTTCACCAACGCCAGCCGCGCAAGGCGTCCTCGCGTCAGGAACCTACAGGCTTCACATCGTGTCGGCGGTCGAGTTGTCGGGTTGCGTCGGGACCGCGACGGCCCCTGTGCTTGCCCGTACCATCGACCTCACCCTCGAGCGGAGCGGCGGCGCGAGTGTCATCGCCGCGACCACCGCTGCGCAGGGCGACCTCACGCTTCGGTTGACGGAGCGGGACGTCCTGCCGAACGCCCGCCTCGCGCGGATCGAAGGGACGGGTCATGGCACCGGCCACGCCGCTGCCGGCGCTGAAGGTCCAGAACTCGGCCTGCGCCTCGACGGGAGTCGACTCCAGGGAGCGGGGAGTGCCGGCGGCGCCAGTGGTGACATCTCGGGACCGATCGTGTTCATCACGGCCGGCGAGCCAGACGTGACGTGCGCAGTCGGACGCTGGTCGATGGGGCGGATGCCACCGTGAGCATCGCGCCGCTGCGCGGACGGTGGCGAGGCCTGGTAGGGCCGGCTGTCCCAGCCTGGCCCGATCCGAGGTGGGCCGCGCTTCTTCGGCCCGCTCGGAGAGCGGGCCCTACCTCCGGACGCGAATTTCGAACCCGAAGAGCGCTGTGCGTTCTGCCGAAGCGGTCGCTGCAGCGAGCCGCGCGCCTTCAGATGCGGTGACGCCCTGGTAGGGCCGGCTGTCCCAGCCTGGCCCGATCCGAGGTGGGCCGCGATTCTTCGGCCCGCTCGGAGAGCGGGCCCTACCTCCGGACGCGAATTTCGAACCCGAAGAGCGCTGTGCGTTC
>JAEYZV010000231.1 GCA_023427865.1 Acidobacteriota bacterium | reverse complement strand
CCGCTGGATCCGTGTAGAAGGCCCATTGCGTGCCGTTGCCGTGATGCACGTCGATGTCGACGACGGCGACGCGCGCCGCGCCGGCCGCACGAGCCGCCGCGGTGGCGATCGCGACGTTGGACAGCAGGCAGAACCCCATCGCCTGCCTGCGCTCGGCGTGATGGCCGGGAGGCCGCACGATCGCGAGCGCCGGCTCACGCGTGCGCCAGGTGTGCAGCGCTGCCTCGCAGGCCGCACCGGCGGCCAACCGCGCGACCTCGTAGGTTTCGGGCGAGGTGAACGTATCGGGATCGATCGCGGTCGCTCGTCCGCGGCGCGTCTCCAGGTCGCGCAGGTAGTCGACGTCGTGGACGCGGAGGATCTCCTCGTCGCTCGCCTGGCGTGGCGCACGCACCTCGACGCCGAGATCGCCCGCGCGGAGCGCAGCGGCACGCATCACCTCACCTCGTTCCGGCGACTCGGGGTGCCCGGCCGGCGTGAGGTGATCGAGGACCCGTGGGGTGAAGAACAGCTTCATGACGGGCTATAGGCTACCGAAGTTCGCGGCCGTGAGCCGTGGGGCGATGCGGGCCCTACCCGAGCATCTCCACGGCGCGCTGACGGAGCCGCCGCAACTCGGCCTCCAGGTC
Source organism: Acidobacteriota bacterium (assembly GCA_023427865.1). Taxonomy (GTDB): domain Bacteria; phylum Acidobacteriota; class Vicinamibacteria; order Vicinamibacterales; family Vicinamibacteraceae; genus Luteitalea. The sequence goes on along the minus strand of JAEYZV010000231.1, from coordinate 3,030 downwards.
CAGGCGGCGCTGCTCGAGCCCTGTCTCGTCGAGGCTGGCGTTCACGAAAAAAGGCGGCCCCGTGACGGCGGCGACGCGCGCAAACGGTTTGGGCACCTGCGTACGGTCCCAGCTCCGCGCATGCCAGGCCGGCGCAGCCTCGCAGTGAAACGGAAGGATCGGCTGACCTGTCGCCCGGGCGAGCCACACCGCGCCGGGCTGCGCGCGCTCGGCGGGTCCGCGCGGACCATCGAGCGGGAAGGCCGTCGGATGCCCCCCCTGCACGAGGCGCTTCATCTGCACGAGAGCGCGCACGGCGCCGCGCGACGAGGAGCCGCGCGCGCTGCCGAACCCGAAGCGCGCGATGATGCGCGCGATCCACTCGCCGTCGAAGTTCTCGCTCGTGAGCACGATGATGCCCCGATCGCGCCAGAAGACCATGCCGGGCAGGATGCGGCCATGCCAGAACGCGATGATGGGACGCTGCCCCGCGGCGACGGCGTTGTCGAACGCCTCCGCGCCCTCGCTCGTGTACCGCCACGTGCGGCCGAGGGCGCCGAGGAGCGGCGTGCCGATCCCGGCGATGAGCGCGATCTGCCGGCGCTTGGATGACGACTGTTCCCAGGCCGGGCGCTCGCTCACTCGCGCGTCGACTCCGGGCCCGCGGCGACGACGGGTTCCGACACCGCGGCGTCCGGGCTGCCGAGCCGACCCGCCTTCCGGAGTCGGCCCTCGGTCCACGTCATGAGGTCCACCATCTGCACGTCGTCGGCCCCGGGCGTGCTCGCGCGGGCGCCCTTCAGCATGATGGCGCAGAACGGACAGCCCATCACGATGGTGTTGGCCCCGGTGGCCTGCAGTTGCTCGAACCGCGCCTGGCTGATGCGCGTGCCGGCCTCGTGCTCCTCGAAGAGCAGGCCGCCGCCCGCACCGCAGCAGAACGGGTTGTCCTTCGTGCGCTCCGGCTCGGTGACGTCGCCGCCGTACCGTTCGAGCAGGGCGCGCGGCGCCTCGTGCTCACCGGCATACCGCCCGAGGTAGCACGGGTCGTGGAACGTGACCGACTCCTCCGCGAGCCGCACCGGACGCTCATGTCGCGTGAGCCGCTCGACGAGGGTCGCCGAGTGCACGACCTTGCCCGTGAAACCGAACTGCTGGTAGTCGTGGCCAATCGTCTTGAGACAATGCGGGCACGAGGTCACGACCTTCTTCACGCCGGCGTTCTGCAAGTCCTCGACGTTTGCCGTCGCCAGTTCCTGGAACTGGTACTCGTTGCCCGTGCGCTTGGCGACGTCGCCGGTGCAGCGCTCCTTGCTGAGCACGCCGAACGTCTTGCCGTTGGCGCGCAGGATCTCGACGAGCGACCGCAGCGACCGCTGGAAGTCCGGCTCGGTACCGCCGGCACACCCGAGCCAGAGGAGGTACTCGTGCCTGGCGGGGTCGAACGTCTCGAGCTGTGCGGAGGCGACGAACTTCTGCCGTCCTTCCGATGTCTGGCCCCAGAGGTTCGCCCGGCGCTCCAGGTCGTTGTAGACGGGCGCCAGGTAGTCGGGCGCATGGCCGTTGCTCACCATGCCGCGGCGCGCGCCGATGATGACCGGTGTGTGCTCGATCCCCACCGGGCAGACGTCCTCGCACGCCCCGCACGTCGTGCACTGCCACAGCACGCCGGGATCGTAGACCTGGCTCAGCGGCGCGTCGTGCCTGCCCTCGAGCAGCGCGGCCTCGTTCTGCAGGATCAGCGCTTTCGGGTTCAGCAGTTTTCCCGTGGCAAACGCCGGGCAGTTCTCCTGGCAGCGCCCGCACTCCACGCACGTGAACGCGTCGAGCACAGCCTTGGCAGGCAGGTCCTTCACCGTCTCGAGCCCGACCTCCTCCTTCTCGAAGTCGAGGTTCGGGATCGTGCCGAGGTCCGGCGCCTTCAGGAACACGGTGGCCGGCGAGAGGATCAGGTGCAGGTGCTTGGAGTTGGGGACCAGCACGAGGAACGTGAAGATCACCAGCATGTGCACCCACCAGTTCACGCGCGACACGGCCCCGCCCTCGAGCACGAGGTCGATCAGGAACGTCACCATCAGGACGGCGATGAACACGCCGATGAGGATCGATTCCTTCGACACCGACGTGCCGAGCGCGCGCGGCCGGACGATGCCCCGCCGGATCAGCAGGAACACGATGCCGACGAGCACGGCCACCGCGAAGGGGACGAGCAGGTACGTGTAGATGCGGAACGGCAGCGTGCGTGTGAGGTCCACGAGACCAAGGCCGTACAGCGTCTCGACCAGCGTGTAGCCGCCGAACGCGACGAAGCCCCAGAACACGAACAGATGGGCGAATCCAACCCACGGCTTGCGCGCGATCACGCGTCCCTGGAAGACGACGTCGCGCAGGAAACGGTCGATGCGGCGGGGCAGCTGATCGACGGAGAACGACCCCGGCGCGCGCTGCACGAGGCGGAGCCGGGTGGACATCTGGGCGGAGAAGAGGCCGACGCTGGCGAGGACGACCACCCAGAACGCGAGCGTCTCGAACATGGCGTCGAGCTTATCAGGAACGCACGCTTGTGCCACGATCGGTGACATGTCCGATCGCGTGGAGAAATCGAAGGCGGAGTGGCAGGCGAGCCTGCCGGAGCAGTCCTACAGCGTGCTGTTCGACGAGGGCACGGAGCGCCCGTGGAGCAGCCCGCTCAACGACGAGAAGCGGCCGGGGACGTTCGTGTGCGCGGCGTGCAATCAGCCGCTCTTCGAGGCGTCGAGCAAGTTCGACAGCGGCACCGGCTGGCCGTCGTTCTTCCAGCCGATACCCGGGGCGCTCGAGACCAAGCGGGACGTCAAGCTGTTGCTGCCACGCACCGAGTACCACTGCGCACGATGCGGCGGCCATCAGGGACACGTGTTCGACGACGGGCCGGCGCCGACGGGGCAGCGGTACTGCAACAACGGCCTCGCGCTGAAGTTCGTGCCGGAAGGGGAGGAACTCCCCCCACTGGTGAGGTAGGGAAGGTAGGGCGGGTTCCCCGAACCCGCCCTCTGCAAGGCGCACGCAACC
>JAEYZV010000142.1 GCA_023427865.1 Acidobacteriota bacterium | reverse complement strand
CCCGGCTCCGTGCGCAGCACCATGCGGCGCGCCCGCGGCGCCTCGACCGACGACAGACCGTCGCCCCTCGAGGCGAACGCTGCCGGGAGCAAGGCGCGGTCTTCGCGCTGCGGGCGGGCCTCAGGCCGACTCCTCATGAAAGCTCAGGACCTTCGCGATCGCGCCCGGGCCACGCTGGCCCGCGAAGCCGGCGCCGTCATCAAGCCGCACGGCGAGCGGCTGCGCGTGGCGCTCTCCTTCCCGAACACCTACAACATCGGGATGTCGAACCTCGGCCTGCAGACCGTCTACCGCCTCTTCAACGAGATGGACGACGTCGTGTGCGAGCGGGTGTTCCTGCCGCCACGCCAGGAGCTGCAGGAGCTGCGCGCCTCGGGGCACAAGCTGCTCACGATCGAGTCGCAGACGCCGGTTCACGAGTTCGACGTGTTCGCCTTCTCGGTGTCGTTCGAGTGGGACTACCCCAACGTCCTGACCTTGCTGCAGCTCGCGGGCCTGCCGATCTACGCTGCCGAGCGCCAGCCTCGGCGGCATCCGCTGGTCGTGATCGGCGGGGCCGTCACGTTCGTCAACCCTGAGCCGCTCGCGCCGTTTGCCGACGTGATCGCGGCCGGCGAAGGCGAGGTGCTCGTCCCGACGCTCGTGCAGCGCATCCGCGAGGCGACGGGGCGCGAGTCGCTGCTGCACGCACTCGCCGGTGAGCGGGGCTTCTACATCCCGTCGGCATGGACGCCGGAGTATGCGTCCGACGGCACGCTGCGCACGATGCACGGCGATCCGGCACGGGGCGCAGTGGCGCCGGTGAAGAAGGCGGCGGTCAAGACCACGGCGCTGCTCGACCCGCCGTACACCAAGATCTACACGCCCGACACCGAGTTCGGATCGCGGTTTCTCGTCGAGGTCGTACGCGGCTGCCCCAACCTCTGTCGCTTCTGCTGGGCCGGCTACAACTACCTGCCCGTGCGCGCCTTCGACGCGGACCGCATTCTGTCGCTCGCCCGGGAGGCACGTCCCTACGCCAACCGGGCCGGGCTCGTCTCCATCGCGCTCTGCGACCATCCCGAGATCGAGCGCCTGCTCGACGGTCTCGCAGGCATGGGCTACTCCATCAGTCCGGCGTCGCTGCGCCTCGACGACCTCAACGAGGGCATCGTGCGTCGTCTCGTCGCGACCGGCGAACGCGGGGTGACGATCGCGCCGGAAGCGGGCTCGGACCGCCTGCGGCGCGTGATCAACAAGACGTTCACGAACGAGGAGATCCTCGACAAGGCGAACCTGCTGTTCTCCAGCGGCGTCGAGAACCTCAAGCTGTACTTCATGATCGGGCTGCCCACCGAGACCGACGACGACCTGGTGGCGATGCGGGACCTCACCGCGCAGCTGCGCGGCATCATGCTGCACCATGGGCGTACGCGCGGCCGGGTCGGCCGGATCGTCGCCAGCGTCAACCCGCTGATCCCCAAGCCCGGCACGGCCTACCAGTGGCTGCCGATGGAGGATCCCGCCGTCACCGACAGGAAGGCGAAGCGGCTGAAGAAACTCGTCGCCGACCTCGACAACGTGTACTTCACCGTGAAGTCGGAGCGGCACTCGTACTACCAGGCGCTGATGTCGCTCGGCGACCGTCGGGTGGCGCCGGTGATTGCGCAGGCCGAACGCAACGGCGGCAATTGGCGCGCGGCGGTGGATGCCGCGGGCGTCGATGCCGGCTTCTACATCTTTCGAGATCGCAGCCGCGACGCGTACTTGCCGTGGGACGTGATCGATGGCGGCATGAAGCAGTCGTTCTTCCGCAGCGAGTTCGACAAGGCGATGCGGGCCGAGTGGACGCTTCCCAGGGGCGAGCAGGAACGCGCGCGCCAGCTGCCCGTGATTTCCTGAGCGCCGACGACCCTCGCCCGCACGGGCGATCGGCGGGCGCCGTCGTGCCGTAGAATCGCGCCCTGTGAATGCGCGGTCGACGGCCGGCTGGCTCGCCGTCCTGGCGTGGGGCTGCGTTGCCGTCGCCTCGATCGTCGCGGCGACCGGTCCCATCTCGGTCGACATCATCGGGCTCTCCATCTCTGGTCCGGCGCGGCTGCTCGGCGCGGCCGCACTGCTGCTCGTCGTGGCCACGCGGCTCACCGGCCCACGCCTGCTCCTGCACGACCTCGCTTCGTCATCGGCCCCCTACCTGACGAGTGTCGGACTCGCCATGGTGCTGCTCGGCGCCCTGCTCGCGGCGAAAGGATCGACGAGCGTCGGCGGCGCCGATTCGGCGGGTTACCTGGCGCAGGCTGCGCGATGGAATGCCGGCGCGGCTCGCGTCGCGTTGCCGCTCGACATCCGGGGCCTGCCAGACGCCGCCTGGCGGCAAAGCGCGCTCGGGTTCCGCCCCGCCCCGTCCGGCGAGGCGACCGTGCCGAGCTATCCGCCGGGCCTGCCGTGGCTCCAGGCCGCAGCGCTGCGCACCGGCGGCGAAGCGGCGGCGGTGCGCGCGTTGCCGTTCATTGCCGCACTTGCTGCCGTTGTCGGGGCGTACCTCCTCGCACGTACGCACGCCGGACCTCCAGGCGCCGCGGTCGTCGCGATCTCGCTCGCCGCCCTCCCGCCATTCCTCTTCCAGGCGCTGCAGCCGATGTCGGACGTCCCCGCCCTTGCCGGCTGGCTGCTCGCCCTTGCGGTTGCAGCCCGTGCCAGCCGCACAGCCGCCGTGGCCAGTGCGCTCGCCACGTTGGTCGCGATCCTCATCCGCCCGAATCTCGCGCCGCTCGCGCTTGCCGTTTGCTGGCAGGCGGCTGCCGCGCGACCCCTCGCGCTGCGTGCGGCAGCCAGTCCCGCCATTGCCGCAGCCATAGCGGTCGGGCTCGTGGCCCTCGTGCAGGCAGCCCTCTACGGGTCGCCGTTCCACTCGGGATACGGCCGTGCGCCGGAACTCTTCTCGCTCGCCCACGTGCCGGCGAACATCTCCCGCTACGGCACCTGGCTCGCCGAAGCGGTCGCCGTGCCGACACTCGTGCTTCTCGCCCTCGGCGGGGCTTCGCTCGTCCTCCGGAGCGCCCGGCATGTCGCGACCCGCCCCATGCTCGCCATGGCGCTGCTGACGATGGCGATCTACCTGGTGTACGTGCCGTTCGACTCGTGGACGTACCTCAGGTTCGTACTCCCGGCGCTGGCGATCCTGCCGATCGGCGTCGCCACGCTGGTTCGGGACGCCGGCGAGCGCGTCGAACTGTCCGGGCGCCTCAGAGAGGCGCCCCTATCGGGGGCCTGGCGTTTCCCGGCGTTCTGCGCGCTCGTGCTCGTCGTGGCCGTGCCCAACCTCCAGCGTGCGCGAAACCTCGGCGTGTTCGAGGTACGCAGTCGTGAGTCCCGCTACGAGGCGGCGGGGCGTTTCACGCGCGACCGATTGCCCGCAGATGCCGTCGTCGTGGCCGCCCAGCACAGCGCCTCCGCGGCGTACTACAGCGGCCTGCCGCTGCTGCGGGCCGACCTGCTCGACGCGGCGGCCCTCGGGACCGTCTCGACGTGGTCATCGCGCGAGCAGCGGCCACTTGCATTCGTGCTCGACACCGACGAAGTCGCACGTGTCGGCGATCGCCTCGGCGGCCGTGGCCTCGCCGCGTTCGACTGGCCGCCACGTGCCGAGATCGGAAGCCCGGTGGTCACTCGCATCTGGCTGTCCACCGATCGCGACGCCTACATGGCAGGCCAGGCGATCCGAACGACGAGGATCGTGCCCACCAGGTAGGAGGCGACGACGGAGTGTTCGCGCGAACGACTATCTGGCGAGCGCGTTCTGTGCCTCGTGCTCGTTGTAGGCCGACAGGATCAGGTCGCGAAGGCGATCCTGCGCTTCCGTGTCGACGGTCGGGCGAAGCAGCGCGAAGCTCCGGCGCTCTCCGTTGACCGAGTACGTGCGCGCCGGGAACGTGACGTTGCGGCGTGCTGCAGGCGAGCGGCGCTCCCAGATCGCGAATCCGATGAGCTTGAGGCCGTTCAACGGGCCTTCGACGAAGTGGAGTTCGGCCTCGGCCAGCTTGCCGGCGGGGCTGGCCTGCTCGGTTGCGGCGACGATCTTGATGGTCATGTGCGTGTCCTCTCGGTGGCTCGGGTGCCCGGCGCGCCACCGGACCAACGATGTCCCTGGCGACACGATGGTCCGGCGGCGCGGCCCGGGCGACGTGCGGGTCGGCCCCCTGTGGCCATCAGGCCTGCGCGTGCTCGGCGCGCGTGGCGGGAGCCTGCCCCGCCGCGTGCAGTTCACGGGTCGTGCCATGCGGTGCCGATTCAGTCGCGACAACACGTAAGTCATTGCCAACTGGAACGTTGCGGGTGTCGGGCCGGTCTGCCGTCGTGAGCGGCCCTCCTCGATCGGCGGCGGCGCGTGGTAACGGGAGTTGCGCAGCAGCGGCTGCGTCAGCGTGCAGGGCGAGCGGATCGGGCGAGGGCGCTCGCCAAACCCGGCGGAAACTGCTCCACGGCAGCCAGGGCTCGGTGATCCTGCGCGGTGAGCAACGCCGGTTGGCAGCCGTCTACGTCCGTTGCATGATGGGCAGATGTCCCTGCCCGATCCCATGCCGCCATTTCGCTGGACGCCGACGCCGTGGGGCCATGCCCTCGTGTGCGATGCCCTCCCGGCGAGCACGCGGCATGTCTTCACGGCGAGGGGACTGGACGTGCCGCATCCGGAGGCCGGCGCCGGTTGGGCTCGTCTTGCCGAGCACCTCGGCGTCGCCGAGGCCGATGTATGGCGCCTGCACCAGGTGCACGGCGTGACGGCTCACACCGACGGCGTTGCTCGCAGTCGGGAGTGCTGGCCCGAGGGCGACCTGCTCGCCACCGATCGCACCGACGTGGCGGTCTCGGTGCGGACGGCCGACTGCGTTCCGCTCCTCTATGCCGACGAGCGGACGGGAGTCGTCGCGGCGGTGCACGCCGGGTGGCGAGGTACGGTCGCCGGCGCCGCCGCACGCATGGTGGCAATCCTGGCGACGCGCTTCGGGACGAACCCCGCGGACCTCGTGGTGGCACTCGGACCAAGCATCGGGCCTGAAGCCTACGAGGTCGGGCACGAGGTCGTGGAGGCGTTCGGTCGCGCCTGGCCCGAGGACGCGGCGCGCGGCACCTGGTGGAGGTCCGCCGCCGAGCCCGGCAAGTACCTGCTGGATCTGTGGACCGCCACCCGTGACCAGCTGGCGGCTGCCGGCGTCCGCCCCGAGCACATGCACCTTGCGGGGCTGTGCACCGCCACGCATGCCGATGTGTTCGAGTCCTTCCGGGTGAACGGCGCCGCCGCGGGGCGGATGGCGGCCGCAATCCGTCGCGTGCGCTGAAGCTCAGTCGAGGTCGAAGTCGAAGCGGGGAGCCGGGTTCCGCGCCGGAACGGGCGCGTGCGCCGGTCGCGCGGGCCGCGGGATGCTGATGGCGCGCGGCGCGAGCTTCTCGTCGGTCGGTGCCGCGCTGCGCCGAGCTGGCGTCGCGCCTGTGGCAGTGGCCGCATCATCGTCGCCCGCCGCGCCTGCCACGACCGGCGTCCTGCCCTCGGCGAGATCCATCGCCCGGTTCGAGAGCGCATCGGCAGCCTTGTTCTGCTCACGGCGCACGTGCTCGAACCTCACCGTGCCGAGCTGCGAGACGAGCTGCTGCGCCTGGGCGTGCAGTGGCTGCAGCCCGGCGTTCTTGACCTTGTACTCGCCGCGCATCTGCTTGATCACGAGCTCGGAGTCCATGCGGACGCGTACGCGCGTCTCGCCGTGATCGAGCGCCCACTGCAACGCCGCAATCAGCCCCGAGTACTCGGCCACGTTGTTGGTCGCGCGCCCCAGCGGCCCGACGAGTTCGGCGAGCGTATTGCCCGAGTCGTCGAGTATGTGCACTCCGTATCCCGCCGGTCCCGGGTTCCCGCGCGCGCCGCCATCCGTGTACGCCGTGATCATCCCGAGATCGTACCCTGTCGGCCTTCGTCGGTCGGCCTTCGGCCGTCGCGAGTCGTACGCTGTCGGCCTTCGTCGATCGGCCGTCGGCCGTCGAGACTCGTACCCTGACGGCCTTCGTCAAGCGGCCTTCGGCCGGCGCGAGTCGTGCCCTGACGGCCGTCGTCAATCGGCCTTCGGGCGTCGAGACTCGTACTCTGTCGGCCTTCGTC
>JAEYZV010000088.1 GCA_023427865.1 Acidobacteriota bacterium | reverse complement strand
ATCGCGCCAGCCGCGATCGAGGCGCTCCTCAGGAACTCACGACGATTGAACATCGGCAAGGGACTCCGGGGAAAAGTGCCGCTATTTCGCCACGGCACTCGGTAGCGTGTCAAAGCCGGACCGACCGTCGGTCGCCGTGCAGGGCGTACGCACGCCCTACCGAACCGGGTCCTTCGGGCGTGCGGGCACCTTGACCGGCGACTTCGCGAGCGCCTCGAGCGCGACTTCGATGGCGCGTTCGAGTTGCGGGTCGCGTCCCTCGATCACGTCGGCCGGTGTCTGGTCCACCTCGATGTCGGGCGGCACGCCCTCGTTCTCGACGACCCAGCCGTCCTCGGTGAAGATGGCGAGGTTCGGCGCGGTGACGGTGCCGCCGTCCATGAGGACCGGGTAGCCCAGGATCCCCACGAGCCCGCCCCACGTCCGCTTGCCGACGATGGGGCCCAGTTCGAACTTGCGGAACATCCACGGCAGCAAGTCGCCCCCCGAGCCCGCGGTCTCGTCGGCAATCATCACCTTCGGTCCGAGGATGGCGGCCGACGGCGTGCGGATCGGTTCACCGTGGCGCGTCGCCCAGTAGCTGACCAGCGGGCGACGCAGCAGGTCGATGTAGTAGTCGGCCACCTGCCCGCCGCCGTTGAAGCGCTCGTCGACGATGACGGCTTCACGGTTGGTCTGCGGGAAGAAGTAGCGCTTGAAGTACTCGTGGCCGAGGCCGGCGGTGTTGGGCACGTAGACGTATGCCACACGTCCCTTGGTCGCTGCGGTCACCTTGCGCAGGTTGCCCTCCACCCAGTCCCTGTTGCGCAGTGCGGCCTCGCTCTCGATGGGGACGACCTTCACCGTGCGCGAGCCGGTGCCATCGGCGTTCGGGCCGACCGTGATCTCCACGAGCTTGCCCGCGGTGTTCTCGAAGGGCGCGTACAGGTTCGTGGCCGGCGCACGCAGGTCCACGCCGTTGACCGCAAGCAGGAACTCGCCCGCCTGCACGTCCACGCCGGGCACGGTGAGCGGCGACCGCAGGGCCGGGGTCCAGTTGAGGCCGCCGTACACCTTCCAGATGCGATAGCGATCGCCGACGACTTCGTAGTCGGCGCCAAGGAGTCCCCCCGGCACCGTGCCCGGCCGTCGCCGCACGTCGCCGCCACCGCCGTAGGAATGCCCGACCGCGAGCTCGCTCGCCATCCACTGGATCACGCGCGCCAGGTCGGTGCGATGCGCGAGGTGCGGCAGGAACTGCGCGTACTTCTTCTTCATGGCCGGCCAGTCGCGGCCGTGGTAGTTGGTGGCGTAGAAATAATCGCGGTTGATCCGCCATGCCTCGTCGAAGATCTGCGGCCACTCGGCTCGCGGGTCGATGCGCACCTGTACGGCGTCGACGTCGACCTTGCCCTCCGCGCCTTCCACCTTCTTGGCGGTGGGCACGACGTGGAACGACTTGTCGTTCCGGTAGAGGACCTTCTTGCCGTCTGCCGTCAGCATGAACGCGTCGGCGGCCGGCACCCACGTCTCGGTCTTGCGGGTCTTCAAGTCGAACTGCTGTATCGAGGACTTGCCGTCGGCCGTGCGGACGAAGAACACCTTGCCGCTCTCGCCGGTCTGCAGCGAGCGATAGTCGCCCACGGGGATCGGCAGCGCGACGATGCGTGACGAGAGCCCGTCGATGTCGATCTCGGTAGGCGCCTTGGGCACTCCCGCGGCGCCCGTCTTGTCGCCGGGCTTGCCGTTGACGGCATCAGCCCCGGACTTGCCTTCGTCCTTGCCCTCGGCCTCACCCTTCTCGCCGTTCGGACGCTGCCCCTTGTCGGCGGCCTCGGCCTTCTCCTCGTCGCTCTCCCTGGCGACCGGCGACGGCTCGCCCTTCTTCAGCACGACCAGGTAGACGGCGCTCGTCGAGCGCATGTCGGCGTTGGACTGCGAGAACCAGTCGAGCACCGGGCCGGCATCTGTCGACGCGAGGAGGTAGAGGTACTTGCCGTTGCGATCGAACACGGGTTCGTTGACGTCGCTCAGGCCGTCGGTGAGCGGGAACGACTGCCGCTGCGCGATGGAGTACAGCGCCGCCGACCTCACCTGCGAACGGCTCGTCGTCGTGTAGGCGAGCCACTTGCTGTCGGGAGACCAGCTGTATGTCGTGTCGCCGAACGGCCCCGGACGATAGACCGGCTCGGTCGCGACCTTCGAGATCGTCCCCGAGGCGACCTCGACGACGTACAGCGTGCGCCCGTTGTCGCAGAACGCGATGCGCGTGCTGTCGGGCGACCACGCCGTGCCGTCGTAGAAGCCGCTGCCGCCCAGCGCGATCACCTTCGGGTCGCCCTTGCCGTCCTGCGCGCGGACGTGCAGCGCGTACTCACCGCCGGCGTCCGAGAAGTAGGCGAGGCTGCGCCCGTCGGGCGACCACTCCGGAGCGCGCTCGTGTACGCCCGTCGTCGACGTGATGTTGCGCGGATCGCCCTTCTCCGCTGGCACGGTGACGATCTCGCCGCGGTACTCGAGCGCGATGCGGGCACCCGAGGGCGAGACCGACAGCGACCGGATCCACTCGGCACCCTTCGCAAAGCGCGGCCGCAGGTCCACCAGATCGGCGCCGATGCCGATCGTCAGCTTGCGCGCCTGCTTCGACGCCACATCGTAGAGGTGCAGGTACCCGGCCTGCTCGTACGCGATCCTGCCTGCCGCCGCCGAGATGCCGAGCACCGGGAAATCCTCGTGTGCCGTCAGGCGCGCGACCTGCTTCGAGGCGGGATCGTAGCGGTAGATGTTGAACTCGCCGTCACGGTCCGAACGGAACACCAGCGCCGTGTCGAGCCACTGCGGATCGACATCGTTGGCACGCGTCGCCGGCTGTGCGATGCGTTCGGTGGCGTGCGTCCTCGGGTCGTAGATCGTGATCGTGGCCGCCGAGCCACCGCGATACCGCTTCCACTGCTGATGCGCGGGGTTCAACGGGTTGTAGGCGATGCGGGTGCCGTCGGCGGAGTAACTGGCACGCGACGCATGCGGAATCGGCAGGGCCACTTCCACCCCGCCCGCCAGGGGTACGGTGAACAGCTGCGTGTAGCGCGTCGTGAAAACCGCTCGCGGCGAGGTGAAGAGCACCGACGCGCCGTCGGGCGTGAAGCCCTGCACGAGGTCGGCCCCCGGGTGCCACGTCAATCGCCGCGGCACCCCGCCCGTCACCGGCACGACGAACACGTCCACGTTGCCGTCGTACTCGGCGCTGAACGCGATGTGCGTGCCGTCCGGGGAAAACGCCGGCAGTCGCTCGATGCCCTCGTCGCTCGTGAGCCGACGCACGTTCCGGCCTTCGAGGTCCGAGACGTACAAGTCACCGGCGTAGATGAACGCCAGGTGGCTGGAGCTGAGCGCAGGCTGCGACAGCAGGCGCGTGTCGGTGGTGTCGATGGCAGCAGCGGGCCGGGCGATCCCGGCGAGCAGCGCGAGCACGGCGACCGCGCGCGCGGCGCGGCCGAAGGCGGAATACGTGTAGGCCATGGCAGATGGGTAGGCACCGCGCGGTCCGGGCGCGGTGCGACCCATTGTCATACGGCCGGCGGGTGCGGCGCGTTCCCGCCGCCCCGCGACAGCACGTGCCGCGGTGCCCGCGCCGAAGGCACGAGGAACGTGCCCTGCCGCGGTCGGCGAGAGGCGTCACGGCTCCGACGTCGCCGCGCCCTTCAGCCCCTGTATCGCCTGCGCCAGGTGCAGCAGGCGGACGAACTCGGCGCGCCAGCCGCCGGGGTCGGGGCCGATGCTCGCTTCCGCGCGCCGGGTCGCGCCGGCAAGCGAGACGCCCGTCGCGAGCGGGTCCTTGCGCAGCACGAGCGCGGCCTCGGCCACGGCAGACGCGAAGGCGGTGTCGACGTCGGCGGTGCCCACCGTGCGTCGAACGACGTGCGTCTCGATCACGCTCCTGTCGCCGTCGGGCAGCTTGTGGCGGACGCTCACGGTGGCCATCTCGTCGTCGTGTCCAGGGCGAGGTGTGGGCGGCGCCTGGTAACGCGTCGGGGTCGCGCCGGGAAGCTTCCCCGCTTCCGATGGCGGCACGATCTCGTACAGCGCCGTCACCGTGTGGCCTGCGCCGATCTCGCCCGCGTCTTTCGCGTCGTCTGCGAAGTCTTCGGTCTGCAGCGCACGGTTCTCGTAGCCCACGAGGCGGTACGCGCCGACGTGGCGCGGGTTGAACTCCACCTGCAGCTTCACGTCCTTGGCGATGGTGACGATCGTCGCCCCGACCTGTTCGACGAGCACGCGTCGCGCTTCCTGCAGCGAGTCGATGTAGGCGTAGTTGCCGTTGCCGCGGTCGGCGAGCTGCTCGAGCGTCGCGTCCTTCAGGTTGCCGCGTCCGACGCCGAGCACCGACAGGAACACGCCCTTCGCACGCTCCTCCTCGATGAGACGCGTGAGGTCGCCGAGGCTCGTCATGCCGACGTTGAAGTCGCCGTCGGTTGCCAGCACGACGCGGTTGACGCCGCCCTTGACGAAGCCTTCGTGCGCCGTGTCGTAGGCCAGCTGAATGCCGCCCGCGCCGTTGGTGGAGCCGCCCGCCTCGAGACGCTCCAACGCCTCGTGGATGCGCGTCTTCTGGTCGCCAGGCGTCGGGCGCAGCACGAGTCCCGAGCGGCCGGCATACACGACGAGCGCGATGCGATCGCGTGCCGTCAGCTGATCGGCCAGCATGCGCAAGGATGTCTTCACGAGCGGCAGCCGATCCTTCGGCATCATCGATCCCGACACGTCGACGAGGAACACGAGGTTTCGGGCCGGTGAGTCGCCGGCAGGCAGCGGGCGGCCGCGCACGCCCACGCGCAGCAACTGGTGCGCGCGATTCCAGGGGCAGTCGGTCACCGTCGTGCTCACGCGGAACGCGTCGCCATCCCGTGGCGCGGCATAGTCGTACGCGAAGTAGTTCACCCACTCCTCGACGCGCACGGCGTCGGCCGGCGGCAGCTCGCCTTCCATGAGGAAGCGCCGCGCGTTCGAGTACGACGCCGTGTCGACGTCGATGCTGAACGTGGAATGCGGCGCGTCGGCCACACGACGGTATCCCGACGGGTCGACGCGGGCATATGCGTCCATCGACGTCGGCGGACCGACGGGCATGCTGTGCCTGTACGGCGGCGCGATCGCAGCTTCGACCGCTGCCCTGGCGCGCGCCTCGCCGCGCGGTGCCACGCCGACCTGCGTGGCCGGCGCCGGTACGAGCGCGGGAACGGCTCCGCCCCCCGTGGGACCCGCAGCAAACATCCGTTCCGAGGGGTCGTCCTCCTGCTTCAGGACGACCGCCATCACCTTTCCGGCGTTCACCGTCACTGACGTGCTGAACTCGAGCTGGCCTCGCCGGACGACAATGCTGACGCTGCCGGCAGGCACGCGCTCGATCACGAACGTGCCTCGCGCGTCGGCAAGCGTGAGGGCGCGCCAGCCGCTCGCCTCGTGCACGGCGTCCACGACGGCGCCGGGCAGCGGGTTGCCCGCGAGGTCGCGCACGTCGCCCTTCAGCGTCGCCGTTCCGCGTTCGGGCCGACTCGTCGTCGAGGGGGAAGTGGTGCCGGACTGTCGGGAGTACGCCCGCGGGAGGTCGGACGACGGGGGATGCGTGGCCCTCGGGGACACGCGTGTCGGCATCGCCGCGACGGCGACCATCGCGGTAATCGCGACGATGCCGGCGGCAACAAGCGGACGAACCATGAACGCCTCCTGTTGTGCCTGTCTGGAAGCGTTAGACATCGCCGCGGCGCGATTGGTTGGCACCGCGAAGCAGGCAGGGGCCGCTGTCCCAGCGGTCCGTCCATCACGGACGGATGGTCGCGACACTCGGACGGACGCCTGGGGACGGCCGTCCCTACCTGTTCGGCAGGAGAGCCATCAGGTCGTTCGTCGTCCAGTCGTTACCGCGCAGCACGCCCACGACCTTGCCTTCACGATCCGCAACCGCCGTGCGCAGGCCGTGAACGATCTCGGGCGCCTCCCCTTCGTACAGGAGACCGAAGAACGACGCCCAGGCGGCCACCTGCTCGGGCGTGCCGGTGAGCATCGACATGTGCGCGAACGGGTCGTCGGCGTCGGCCTTGATGTGTGCGCGGCCGTACTCGGCCAGCACCGCCGGCGTGTCGTGCGCCGGGTCCACCGTGATGGCGAGCATGTGCACGTCGCCGCGGCGGCCGGCCTTGTGCAGGCGTGCGGCGACCTCGTCGAGACGCGACATCATGAGCGGACAGAAATCCGGCAGCGGGCAGCGCGTGTAGATGAACGTGATCACGAGGTCGCGCCCGGCGAAGTCCTTCGCCGTCACTTCGCGACCCGATTGGTCACGCAACGGCGTGGTCGGCAGGGGCGTGCCTGCCGGGGGGCCGAGGGCGGCTTCGGCTGCGGGGGTCGCGACGCCTTCGGGAGGCTTGGTCAGGGACGTGCCCTCGATCCACGACCTGGCGCCGTCCACGACGAGCGTGCCGGTCAGGCGGTCGCCGGGCGCGGCGACCTTCACGGCCCAGTCCTCTTTCACGACGAAGTCCATGGTCATCGCGCCCATGAAGCCGGGGATCTCGTGGTGGGCGACCGACACGCGCCGCCCGTCGGAACTCGCCGATTGCACGACGCCGGCGATGGGATAACGGCGGGCATCTGCCGACGCCTCGTACGCTCCACTTTCGCCCGTACCGCGCTGGCATCCCGACGCAATCGCCAGGACGCCTGCCATCACGACGCCAAATACACGCTTACGCATCTTCTCCGCTCGTCCTCGGCGCTCGGGGAACCCGCCGCGCGTCGCAGCCGCACGTCGGCGGGTTCTTACACGCCCTACCGAGTGTCCTCTGACTCGGTTCAGCTTGCACGATCGTCGCACCCGACGAAATGATCTACCGATGAGCGACTTCTACCAGGTCGGAGTCTTCACGACGATCCACAACCTCGGCACGCCTGAGGCGCTGGAACGCCAGGAAGCCGAGCTCGTGACGCACTCCCGCAGTCGCCCGACCGCCCTGCTCCTGCCCGCCCTCTACTCGGAATTCGAGGGACCGGCGATGCCGCGCATCATCAAGGAGCTGACGCGCGTGCCATACCTCAAGCGCATCGTCGTGTCGCTGGACCGCGCCGACCGCTCACAGTACGACGCGGCGCGCCGGGCGTTCGACGGCTTCTCCACGCCCGTGGCAATCGTGTGGCACGACGGGCCGCGCCTCCAGGCACTCTACAAGGAAATCCGCGCCTCGGACCTGCCGATCGGCGAACAGGGGAAGGGCCGCTCCTGCTGGATGACGTACGGATACCTGCTCGGCGAAGCCGACTGCGACGTGGTCGCCCTGCACGACACCGACATCACCACGTACGACCGTTCGATGCTCGCGCGCCTCTGCTACCCGGTCACCAACCCCACGCTCGGGTACATGTTCGCCAAGGGCTTCTACCCGCGGGTCGGCAACAACCGCATGCACGGCCGCGTCACGCGGCTGCTGATGACGCCGGTGATCCGCAGCCTCACGAAGATCGTCGGCCCACAGCCGCTCCTGGCGTACATGGACAGTTTCCGCTACGTGCTCGCCGGCGAGTTCGCGATGGACATGGACCTCGTGCGTAACGTCCGCATCCCCGGCGACTGGGGGCTCGAAGTCGGCATGCTCGGCGAGGTCTACCGCAACACCTCGCTGCGCCGCATCTGCCAGGTCGGCATCGCCGATCGTTACGACCACAAGCACCAGCACGTGTCGGCCGACGACGCGAGCGCAGGGCTGATGAAGATGACGGTCGACATCTGCAAGTCGTTGTTCCGCCAACTCGCGGCAGAAGGAGTGGAGCTCTCGAGCGGGACGTTCCGGACACTCGAGGCGACGTACGTCCGCACCGCCGAGGACACGCTGCTGCGCTTCCACCACGACGCGATGCTGAACGGGCTCGACTTCGATCGTCATGCGGAGGAGAGCGCCGTGGAGGCCTTCGCGCGTGGCGTGCAGATCGCCAGCAAGCAGTTCCTCGAAGACCCGCTCGGCGTCCCGCTGATCCCGAACTGGAACCGCGTCGTCGCGGCAATCCCCGACATCTTCGGCCGCCTGCGCGACGCCGTGCGGGCCGATAACGCGTAGGGGAGCGGGTAGCGGGTAGCGGGTAGCGGGTAGCGGGTATCGGGAACCGGGAACCGGGGCCGGGGACCGGGGCCGGGCATTGTGGAGAGTGTAGGCGCCGCTTCCCGGTTGCCGCTTGCCGATCCCGGTTCCCCGATCAGCGCAACCAATCGAGCACAGCGGCGCACCAGCCGGCGGGTCCGGGCATCGGCGCGTGTCGCGCCTGCGGCAGAGCGGCCACGACGTCGGCGTGCAACCCCGTCGGCTGTGGCACGACGACCGCCTCGTCCACCGCGCGCAGCAGCGCGATGTCGTTTGGCGCATCCCCGAGCCCCAGCACGCGCGTGGCGTCCGCGCAGGTGGCCCGCACGACGTCCACCGCGCGCCCCTTGTCCGAAGCGCCGGTCAGGTGGAAGAAGCGGCCACCTCGCGTCACGCGCGCCCCGAGTCGTCGCGCAGCGGCGTCGAGGTCCGGCAGATCGTTTTGGTCCGCGCAGACGAATGGCTCGGAGTACTGACGCTGGCGCGCGAGCCTGGCCATGGCCAGGTGCAATCCCGTGCGGTCGGCGACCTCCTCGTCGGTCATCGAGGAGAAGCCCCGCAGCGTCGTGCGCGTCGCGCTCGCCAGCCGCGGCAGCAGCGGCCGCAGGTCCGCCGCAGTGGCACCGAGCACCACCACGCGGCCGCCGTCCTCGGCATCCCTCGCCTCGTGCGGCAGCGAGGGCCAGTCCCGCGGGAACCAGACGGCCCCACCGTTCTCGACGATGAGCGGCGCAGGCGCGAGCGCGAGTGTCCGAACCTGGATGGCCATCTCCGCGTAGGTCTTGCTGCTGCACAGCACCACCGGCACGCCGGCACGCGCCGCAGCCTCGAGTGCCGGCCGAGCCGGCTCGGCGGAGTAGGTGTGGTGGTCGATGAGCGTGCCGGCGAGATCGGTGACGATGAGGCGAGCCACGCAGGACAGCGTACCGCGCCGCCGCCGGGCGAGGCCCGGCGGCTACGGACATCGATTCACCCCTCGGCAACAGTTCGTAGCCGTCGCCCCTC
>JAEYZV010000001.1 GCA_023427865.1 Acidobacteriota bacterium | reverse complement strand
ACTCTCTTGATCACCATCAACGTGATGTCGTCGAACTGCGGGGCGCCCTCGACGAACGTGTCGATGGCAGCGACGATGGCATCGATGATCGCCGACGCAGGGCGATGCCGCTCGCGTTCGACGATGGCGGCGAGCCGCTCGGGACCGAACTCGTCGTAGGTGATGGTCTGCGCTTCGCTGACGCCGTCCGAATAGAGCACCAGCACGTCGCCGGCTTCCAGCTGCAACGACACCTCTTCCCACTTCATCCCCGGGAACAGCCCGAGCGGCACGCCGGTCGCCCCCAGCCAGTCGCGCAGGCCGTTGTCGCGCAGCAGCAACGACTCCGTGTGCCCGCCGCTGACGTACCTGCACTCGCCCGTCAGCGGATACGCGAGCACGAGCGCCGCCGTCGCGTACTTGCTCCCCGGCGTCGTCGCAAACAGCAATTCGTTGGCGCGCAAGGCGAGTTCGGCCAGTGACGCCTCGCGACCCAGCAGCGCCCTCAACGTCGCCTGGATCGTGCTCATCAGCAGCGAGGCCGCCAGGCCCTTGCCCGAGACGTCGGCCACGCAGAACAGGCACGCATCGTCGTCGCCGTCGGTGAGCGTCAGCACGTCGTAGTAGTCGCCGCCCACCTGCTGCGCCGGGCGGTTCATCGCCGCCACGTCGAATCCCGAGAGCGACGGCAGCGACGAGGGGAACAGGCCCTGCTGGATGCTCGCCGCCACGGCCAGCTCCTTCTCGTACTGCTTCTTGTCGAGCATCTCGCGGAAGTACCAGCAGTTGTCGAACGCGACGACTGCCTGCGCCGCCATGCCTGTCCCGAGCTCCAGATCGGCCGGCGTGTACGACTGGTTGCCTGGCCGCGGCCCGAGCGCTGCGAACCCGCAGACCTCCTCGCCGCTGCGCAGCGAGAAGACCGCACACAGCTTGTGCTCCTCGAACAGCCGACGCACCACCGGATCCTCGAGGTCCTCGACGAGCGACGCCTCCGGCAGTTCGTGCAAGGCCTCGATGTAGGTGGAGAGCGGCGGCAGCTTCACGCCCTGCTGTCGCGACACGGTGCCGAACCCATCGCGGCACACGGCGATGGCGTAGCGCGTGGCCATCCACTGGCCTGCAAGCGTCAGGCCGAGGATGCGCGCCACTTCGTCGACCTCGTTGACGCGCGAGAACGCGCGCCCGAGCTCCATCAGCGTGCGCAACTCCTGGATCTTGCGATCGAGATCCCGATTGAGGCGTGTGGCCTGTGCGTGTGCGCGGGCGTTGCTGATGCCCGTCGCGGCGATGCCGAGCAGCGCCGCAAGGAACTCGCGCTCCTCGGCGTCGACGGCGGGGCGCGCCGGCGTTGCCGGCGCGAGCACGCCCACGCTCGGCGACACGCCGATGGGCATCTGGTGCGGCAGGCCGAGCTCGAGCGCGCGTGTGGCATCGAACGGCGTGCCGACCGGCGCTTCGGGCACTCCCCGCGCCATGGCGACGCAGGGGCCGTCGCCGCTGTCGATGGCGATGACCGCACGCGTCACGAGCAGGCGGCCCATCACGGTGCGCAGCAGGTGCTTGAGGAGGTTGTCGAGATCGAGGGAGGCGTGCAGCAGCTGCGCCGATTCCAGGAGGGACTCGAGGCGACTGACGGAGACGTGGGCCACGGGCCTTACTTCTGGATGCGTTTCAGGAGCCGGAGGCGGTTGCGTTCACCTGGGACGATCTCGTACGAGACCTCGTCCATCAGCGACTTCATGACCCGGAGCCCGAGGCCGCCTGTGCGCCGGTCGTGGACCATCTGCTCGACCGGGGTGGAGGGCACCGCGGTGGGATCGAAGCCTTCGCCCTCGTCCACGACCTCGATCCGAAGCGTGGCGGCGTCGAACGTGGCGCGGACGGTCACTTCCTTGTTGCGGTCATGTCCGTGGGCGTGTTCGATGACGTTGGCGCAGGCCTCGTCCACGGCGAGTTCCAGCTT
Organism: Acidobacteriota bacterium; assembly: GCA_023427865.1. Taxonomy (GTDB): domain Bacteria; phylum Acidobacteriota; class Vicinamibacteria; order Vicinamibacterales; family Vicinamibacteraceae; genus Luteitalea. Next base: position 9,478 of record JAEYZV010000001.1, on the reverse strand, counting down.
GGCGACATCGTCGTCGGCAAGGCCCGCCTGCGAGCCGACGCTGGCGACGAATTCCCGGATCTGCGCGAGGTGCTCGGTCGCGGAGGGCACTGTCAGGGTCATCGTCCGCTCGAGGGAGGCCATGTCGTTCATGCCTCGCGCGTCGGCGCGGAAGCGAAGCGCTGGATCGCGTCGGGCACGGTTTCGACCATGTCGTAGATGGCCTGGAAACCGAGGATCTCGAAAATCTGACGGACCTTGGGGCTGAGGCCGCAGATCTTGAGGTCGCCGCCGAGCTCGCGAATCTGCTCGATGAACCCCATGAAGACGCCGAGGCCGGCCGACGAGATGTACGTGAGCTTCTCGCCATCGACCACGAGGCGTGACCTGTTGGCGTCGAGCTCGGCCTGGATGGCCTGCTCGAAGACGGGCGCGGTGTGCGCGTCGAGGAAGCCCTCGAGATGTAGCACCGACACGTCGCCTTCAGCAGCGGTTCGGTGCACCTTGAACGGGTGAGGCATCAGAATTCCTCGTCCGAATGGCCGCTAGTGTAGACGCAAAGGTCGAGCTCGGCCACCTTCCACCGCTTATCATACCGGCGCCCGCATGTCCGTCATCTCCGTGCTCTCCGGCCCCGCTCTCGTGATGGCCCCCATGACCAGGGGCGGCAACCTGCCCTACCGTCGCTTGTGCCAGTCGTTCGGGGCGACCGTCACGATGAGCGAAATGGCCGTCGTCCGCAGCCTGCAACATCGCCGGCGCAGCGAGTTCGCCCTCATACAGCGCGCGCCCGACGAACGCTGTTTCGGCGTGCAGCTGGCGGGCCGGACACCCGACGAACTGCGATGGGGCGCCGAACTCGTCGCCTCGCGCGGCGCGGACTTCGTGGACCTCAACCTCGGCTGCCCGATCGACGAGTTCACCCGTCGCGGCCTCGGGTCGGCCCTGCTGCGCCAGCCGCGTCGTATCGAGAAGCTCCTGGCGGCCATGAAGGAGGGCGCCGGGCCCGTGCCGGTGACCGCCAAGATTCGACTCGGCTGGAATGAAGACGAGCGAAACGCGGTGGATGTTGCACGCGCGGCCGAAGCCGGCGGTGCCGACGCCCTCTTCGTCCATGGCCGGACGCGCAGCGCGCGCTACCGCTTCGCCGCCGACTGGGCAGCAATCGGCGAGGTGGCCGCGGCCGTCCGCGTGCCGGTCGTCGGCAATGGCGACATCCTGTTCCCCGAGGACATCGCGCGAAGTCGGGCAATCTCCGGTGTCCAGGCGGTGATGATCGCCCGCGGTGCGCTCATAAAGCCGTGGCTCTTCGCCGAAGCGCACGGGGAGTCGGTCGACGACTCCGCCGAGGGCCGCGTCGGCACCTATCGACGGTACGTGGCGCTGGCGCGCGCCCATTTCGGGAACGACGAGCGGGGACGAACACGCATCCGCCCGTTTCTCGTGTGGCACCTGGGGCTGTGGTGCCGGCACATCCCGCGTCAGCCCGACGGGTCCTACGTGCCGATGCAGGAGCGTGCCGTGCACGCCTCGCCGCGAACGCCGCTCGAGGCATTGCTCGCCCGCCCCGAGCCGCCAGTGCACGAGTGGCTCGCCGACCGCCTGCTGGGCGACGAGGAGATCCGTCCCGAGGACCTGCCGTCGGAGGTCGCACTCGCCGCAGCCCAGTCCGCGAGCGATCGTCGCGCCGACACGCCGGCGGCGGGATGAAGAGAATTTCAGAATTGCAGAATTTCAGAATTTCGGAATCAGAATTGCGGAATCGCGTAGCGTCTGGATGCCTCGACGGTTGGCCATGGCAAGACATTCTTGAAATTCTGCAATTCTGAAATTTCTCCAATGGTCGACATCTCCATCTCCGCCCCCACCCGCATCGCCGACCTCGGTGGCTGGACCGATACATGGTTCAGCCGGCGCGGCGTCGTGTGCCACGTGGCCGTGTGGCCTGGCGTGGACGTGACGCTTCGGCCGGCGGACGGACCGTCTGGAGTGGAAGTCCGGTTGCACAACTTCGATCGCGAGTGGCACTGGACACCGGGAACACCGCCGCGGGAGTGGCCGGATCCGCTCGTTGCGGCATGCCTCGACGAGGGCCCGGTGCCCGAGGGCGCCTGGTCGCTCGCGATTGGCTCCCGCGTGCCGCCCGGCGCGTCCATGGGCACGTCGGCCAGCCTGTGCGTGGCGGTGATCGCCGCCCTCGACGCCCTGCGGGCGCAGTGCGGGACGGGCGGATCGGGCGCTGACGACGGTGGTGACGCCGCGGCGAGGCTGGCTCGCCGCGCGCACGAGATCGAGACGGGGCGGCTGGGGCAGCAGAGCGGCATCCAGGACCAGTGGGCCGCGGCGGCCGGCGGAATCAACCTGATCGAGATGGACGAGTACCCGGTCGGCCGACGCATCGCGCTGGCCGTGCCCGACGAGGCGCGCGAAGCGCTGCAGCGACAACTCGTCGTGGTGCTCCTCGAGCGTGGCCACGTGTCCTCGGTCGTCCATGCGCAGGTCGTCGCGGCGCTGTCGGAGGCGGGCGCCGACGACCCGCGGCTGGAGACGCTGCGTGCCTGCGCGCGCGACGGCGCACGGGCGCTGCAGGAGGGCGATCTGGAGACATACGGCGCAGTCCTGACGCGCAACACGGAGGTGCAGGCCGCGTTGCAGCCGGCGATCGTGAGCGCGGAGGCCCGCGCCGTGATGGCCGTGGCGCGCGAGACCGGCGCCCTCGGCTGGAAGGTGAATGGCGCCGGCGGTCCCGGCGGCTCGCTGGCGGTGCTCACGAGCGATCGCGAGGCGTTCCTGCACCGGCTGGCGACCGGCTGTCCGGAGGCGAGCGTGCTCGACGTGCAGCTGGCCGCCGGGGGCGTGCACGCCACATCGGCCGGAACCGACGCTTGAGCCCCGACGCGTAAGACGTTACCTTACGCAGGTGCGCACGACCGTCTCGTCCAAGGGGCAGATCGTGTTACCGGCCGAACTGCGCGAGCGCGACGGGATCGAGCCGGGTCAACAGTTCGAGATCGAGCGGCTCGATCGCGGCGAATACCGGCTCGTGCGCCGCACGCCCACGCCCGTGGGCACGGTGGACTGGCTGCTCTCCTGCCCTGCCAGGGACTACTTCGTGCCGGTGAAGTCGGAGTCGACAGAGGTGCTGTGAAGTACCTGGCCGACGCGCTGGTGCTCGGGGAACTGACGCGCCGCACACCGAGCCCGCGCGTGGTGGAATGGCTGCGCGCGCACGAGGCCGAACTCGTGGTCGATCCGTTCGCGCTCGGGCAACTGCAGCACGGCATCCTGTTACGTCCCCGCGGCAAGCAGCGCACGGCGCTCGAGCGGTGGTTCGCCACGGGGGCGAGCCGCCTCCCCGTGGTGCCGTTCGACGCCGAGGCGGCACAGGCCTGGGCCGCCCTGCTCGCGCGGTTGCGCCGCGCCGGCCTTTCGATGCCCGTCACCGACAGCCTCGTCGCCGCCATTGCACTCGCCCACGGCTTCACCGTCGTCTCGCGCAACCGCACCGAGTTCGAGAAGGCGGGGGTGCCCGTCGTGGATCCGTATGGAGAGCACGGGTAATTGCAGAATTTCAGAATGGCATCGCCTGCAATGAGGCCTCGAAGGGTGGCGGTGGTGAGGCCATTCTGAAATTCCTGCAATTCTGCAATTTCTTCACCTGAAGTCGTGTGATGGCGTGCCCGGCTGGTCGCCGGCAAATCCCATCACGCGCTCGGCGCGCACGGATGTCACCCCCTCCTGTTGCTGCAGCACGCCTTCGACCACGAGGAAGGGAGCGCGCAGGATCAGCGGCCGCTGCCGTTCGAACACGTCGGGTCGGATGATCACGTTGGCGAGCCCGACCTCGTCCTCCAGCGTGAGGAACACCATGCCCTTGGCCGTGCCGGGGCGCTGACGCGTGATGACGGCACCCGCCACGCGCACGCGGCGCCCGCCACGTGTCCGGCCGAGCTCGTCGGACCGCATCACGCCACGCAGCCGCAGGTCGGCGCGACGCAGCGCCATCGGGTGCGGCCCGATGGTCACGCCGCTGCCCCGGTAGTCCGCGACGATGCGCTCCATGGGGGTCATGGGGGGCAACGGGCTGTCGCCGGCCTTGGGAAGAGCAATCTCGGGATTCGGGATTGGGGATTCGGGATTCGGGAAGGCGATCTCGGGACTGGGGACTCGGGACTCGAGACTCGGGAGGGCGGTCTCGGGACTGGGGACTCGGGACTCGGGACTCGGGAAGGCGATCTCGGGACTGGGGACTCGGGATTCGGGACTGGTCACAGGGTGGCCGGGCCGGCTCGACGAGTCGGCCGTCTCCGGGCCTGAGGTCACGACGACCGCATCGGCGCCGTCATCGAGGCACGCAAACAGGTCACCTGAAGGCCGCACGACGCGCTCGGCCTCCCAGAGGGCGCCACGGCGATCCACCCCGAAGCTGTTGAGGGCGCCGAGACTCGCGAGCGTGTTCAGTTCGTCGCGCCGGATGCCGGTGGCAGCCACGAGGGCGTCGAGTGACGGGAATCGCAAGGCGCCGGCCTTCGTCGGTCGGCCTTTGGCCTTCGTATCCACCGCCTCGGGCAGCCTGCCGCCTGCGGCCTGCAGCCTGCCAGCGCCAGGGCGCGCCTCGTCTCCGATCCGCTGCCGGACCGGCCGCTCCTGCCAATCGTGCGCGCAGACGCCGCAGTACACGTGCCGGTTGCCGTCGCCGCACGCCTCGACCTCGAACATCGACGCGTCGTCGGCACCGCACTTGGGACATACGAGCGCGTGCGACGTTCGGCCTTCGTCAGTCGGCCGTCGGCCTCCGCTCGACGGGACCCGGGACTCGGCATTCGGGATTCGGGATTCGGGATTGGCTGCAGGGTGACGAGGTCGGATCGCCTGCAGCGTGCCGCCTGCTTCGAGCTTCCGGCCGACCTCTTCACGCAGGCCCTGGACCATGCAGAAGCCGAGGCGCACCGCGCCCTCCGGCGTGATGTGGCAGTGCCACGCCGACTGCTGCACGTCCACGGGCAGGAAACGCACGCCGTGCCGCTGCGCGTCCTTGATCAGCGTGGCGGGATGGTAGAAGCCGAGCGGCTGGTTGTTGAGCAGCCCGGTGTAGAACGCGGCCGGGTAGTACACCTTCAGGTAAGCGCTCGCATACACGATGAGCGCGAAGCTCGCCGCGTGCGATTCCGGAAACCCGTACAGCGCGAACGACGAAATCGACCTGAGGATCGTCTCCGCCGTTTCACCGGTGATGCCGCGCTCGGCCATGCCCGCCCGCAGCCGCCCCTCGATCTGGCGCATGCGCGCCTCCGACCGCTTGAACCCCATGGCACGTCGCAACTCCTCGGCCTCGCCACCCGAGAAACCGGCGACGACCATCGCCATGCGCAGCAACTGCTCCTGGAACAGCGGCACGCCGAGCGTGCGCTTCAGGATCGGCTCGAGCGAGGGATGCGCGTACGACACCGGCTCGTCGCCGCGCCGGCGCGCGAGATAGGGGTGCACCATCTGCCCGACGATCGGGCCGGGCCTGATGATCGCCACTTCCACCACGAGGTCGTAGAAGCAGGTCGGCTTCAGGCGCGGCAGCGTCGCCATCTGCGCGCGCGACTCGACCTGGAAGAGCCCGACGGTGTCGGCCTCCTGCAGCATCTGGTACACGACGGGGTCGTCGGGCGGCAGGTGCGCCAGGTCGATGGCCGGCGGCGGCTCCTCCTCGGTGGCACGTCCTTCCGCATGGGCCTGCGCGGCGGCGGTCGTGTTCACGATCGTGATGGCTTCCTGCAGCACGGCCAGCATCCCGAGGCCGAGCAGGTCGACCTTGACGATGCCCATGTCGGCGCAGTCTTCCTTGTCCCACTGCACCACCACCCGGCCCGGCATGCTCGCCGGCTCGAGCGGCACCACGTCGTCGAGCCGGCCCTGGCACAGCACCATGCCACCCGAGTGCTGCCCGAGGTGCCGCGGAATGTCCTGCATCCGGATCCACAGATCGCCGAAGCGCTGGATCTGCGGCAGGTCCGGATCGACGCCGAGATCGCGCAGGTGGCGTGCGAGCGTGTCCTTCGGGTCCTGCCACTCGAAGGGGCTCATCACCCTGGCGAGCGTGTCGACCATGTCCGGCGGGCAGCCGAGCACCTTGCCGACTTCGCGTGCCGCACTGCGCGCGCGGTAGGTGATGACGTTGGCGGTCATCGCGGCACCGCGGTCGCCATACCGCGTGTACAGGTACTGGATCGCCTGCTCGCGCCGGTCGCCGCTCGGCAGGTCGAGATCGATGTCGGGCCACTCGCCGCGCTCCTCCGAGAGGAAGCGCTCGAAGAGGAGCTCCATGCCCACCGGATCGACGGCGGTGATGCCGAGGCTGTAGCAGACCGCGCTGTTGGCCGCCGATCCGCGGCCCTGCACCAGGATGTCCTGCTGGCGGCAGAAGTTCACGAGGTCCCAGACGATGAGGAAGTAGCCGGCGAGATCGAGCTTCTCGATCAGATCCAGTTCGCGCGCGATCTGCCGGCGGGCCTTGTCGGTGAGCGGGCGGTAGCGCCAGTGCGCTCCCGCCTCGGTGATGCGCCGGAGGAACGACGCCTGCGTCTCGCCGTCGGGCACGGGGTAGTCCGGAAAGCGGTACCCGAGGTTCGCGAGCGTGAAGTCGAGGCGTTCGGCGAGCGCACGGGCGTTGGCGAGTGCCTGCGGCATGTCGCTGAAGAGCACCTGCATCTGCCTGGGCGACTTGAGGTAGCGTTCGGCGTTGACCGCCAGGCGGCGCCCGGCGTGCTCGAGCGTGGTGCCGTGCCGGATGCACGTGAGCACGTCGTACAGCGGCCGCGCGTCCGGCGTGGCGAACCGCACGCCATTGGTGGCGATCACCGGCACGCGGTACGCCTCGGCCGCCGAGATCAGGATGCGGTTGTCGGCCTCCTCGTCGCGCGTGAGGTGCCGCTGCACCTCCACGGACACATGGCCGCGCCCGAACACGCCGATGACCTGATCGAGCAGCCCGGCCACGCCGTGGCGGTCGGCAGCCAGCATCGGCCGCCCGACGATCGCCACCAGCCCACTCACCGCGCCATCGAGGTCGGAAAGCGTAAGCGCCCCCTGCCCCTTGGCAGCGGCCATCTTCATCCGCGTGACGAGGCGGCACAGCGATCGGTACCCCTGCGCCGACTCGACGAGCACGGGCAGCCGCCAGACGAGCGGCGGGTGCAGCGGCGCCGTGCCCGGCAGGCGCGCCGGCGTGCCGGTCTGCATCGTCAGCTCTGCGCCGACCAGGGCGCGCAGACCCGCCTTCCTGGCCGCCTGGTAGAACCGCGGTGCGCCGTACACGCCGTCGCGATCGAGCAGCGCGAGCGCGTCGTAGCCGAGCGACTTCGCCCGATCGACGAGCGCCTCGGGCAGCGACGCGCCGTCGAGGAACGAGAAGGCCGATGCGGTGTGCAGTTCGACGTACATGATCGGGAGTCGGGGGCCGGGTAGCGGGTAGCGGGAGCGGGTATCGGGTAGCGGGTAGCGGAGACGGCAGGGCGCATCGAAGACAGCCGGCCCTACCGCCACAGCGAATAAAAGACGAAGATGCCTCCGCCGAAAATGGCCCCGGTGGCGGGGCCATGGGCATCACGATAGCGTGGCGAAGGGAAAGCGTAAAGAGGCGAAATTACACGGAATCGGCATCGATGATGACCTGCAGGAACGCAGGCCCCACATCTTCGGCCTTGCGCTGGCCGACCCCATAGATATCGCGCAGTGCCTCTGGCGTCCGTGGTCGCAGCCGGGCCATCTCGCGCAGGGTCGTGTCGTGGAAGATCACGTACGGCGGCACCCGACGGGCGCGCGCCAGCGCCAGCCGCACGTCGCGCAGCTTCTCGAACAGCCCGCGATTCACGCCCTGCCACGACTCGGTCTCCACCCGCGAACGCCGTGGGCCGCTGCCCTTCGTTCGGCGCTTCTGGCGGAAGAGCGTCAGCGGCTCCGCGCTGGTGCCCTCACGCATCAACACGCGGCCCTCCGGCGTGAGCACCAGCACCGGATACTCACCAGGCGTCTGCCGCAGGAAGCCGAGCGCCGTCAACTGCTCGACGTAGCCCCGCACCTCGCTCCCGGGCACGCCCGCGAACAGGCCGAACGTACTCAGCTGCTCGTGCCCTCGCGCCGTCACCCCCGCGGTCGCCTTCCCGATCAGCACCATCGTCACGTGACCGGCACCGAAGCGCTGCTCCACGCGCGCCACGCACGACAGCACCTTGCGCGCGATCGTCACCGCATCGGGCACCAGCTCCAGCTCGCCGAGGCACACGTCGCACGCGCCGCAATCGTCGCGCTCGTACGCCTCGCCGAAGTACTGCACGAGGTGCCGATGCCGGCACAGCGTACTCGCCGTGTACCGCTCGATGTCGCGCAACAGCAACTGCGCCGACTCGGTGAACTCCCCGTTCTTCTCGAGCATGGCGCGCCACTTCATGAAGTCGAAGCCCGACGTGATCAGCACGCACTCGGCCTCGAGCCCGTCGCGGCCGGCACGTCCCGATTCCTGCTGGTAGTGCTCGAGCGACTGCGGCGCGGCGGTGTGCACCACGAAGCGCACGTTCGATCTGTGGATGCCCATGCCGAACGCCACCGTCGCGACGACGATGTCGGCCTGCTCGGTGAGGAAGGCCTCCTGATGACGATCGCGATCCGCGGCGGAGAGCCCGGCATGGTACGGCACGGCACGCCAGCCCTCGTCCGACAACCACTCGGCGAGCGCGTCCACTTCCTTGCGCGACGGGCAGTAGAGGATGCCCGCCTCGCCGCGATGCCGGCCGAGCACGTCGAGCACCTGCTTCTTCAGCTGATCGCGCAGCAGCACGCGGTAGACGAGGTTCGGTCGATCGAACGATCCGACCTCTTCGAGCGGCGTTCGCAGCCCGAGCTGCCCGATGATGTCGCGGCGCACGCGGCCGGTGGCCGTGGCCGTGAACGCGTGGATGCTCGCCTGCGGCAGCAGGGATCGCATCTGCCCGAGCCGCCGGTACTCGGGACGGAAGTCGTGTCCCCACTGGCTGATGCAGTGGGCCTCGTCGACGGCGATGAAGCTGACCCCCGACTGCGCGAGCCAGCGCACGAACCGCTCGCCGCCCTCCCCCACGAGCCGCTCGGGTGCGACGTACAGCAGGCGCGTCCGTCCCTCACGGACGTCGCGCACCACCGCGCGCTTCTGCCCCTCGTCGAGGGCGCTGTTGTAGCAGGCGGCCGGCACGCCGTTGGCGTTTAGGCCGTCGACCTGGTCCTTCATCAGCGAGATCAGCGGCGAGACGACGACGGCGAGGCCGGGCCGGAGCAGCGCCGGTGCCTGGAAGCAGAGCGACTTGCCGCCACCGGTCGGCATCACCAGCAGCGAGTCGCGCCCCTGCAGGATGGCGTCCATCACTTCGCGCTGGTGCGGCCGGAACTGCGTGTAGCCCCAGTATTTCGCGAGCACGTGCTCGAGGGTGGCCGGAGGAGCGAGGGTCGAACTCACGTCGGGGGAGATCGTAGCAGGGGG
>JAEYZV010000677.1 GCA_023427865.1 Acidobacteriota bacterium | reverse complement strand
CAACATGGTGTTCGACATGATTGCCAACGCCCCCGGCGTGCTCAACTCGACGCTGCAGTGGGGACGGTTGCAGGAACTGACCGCGGCCGGCGGCGACCCGAACCCGACGCTGTCGATGAACCCGACGGCCTACGACTTCGTGCCGCCGAAGGTCACCCAGTGGAACCTTGGCGTACAGCGCAAGCTGTTCCGCAACTTCATGTTCGACCTCGCGTACGTCGGCTCGACCTCGGACAACCTGCTCCGGCAGGTGCAGATCAACGCCGTGCCACGCGGCGCGACGTTCCTGCCCGAGAACCAGGACCCGACGCGCGCCCCGAGTGCCACGCCGGGCGCGACCGCCCTGCCCAACGACCTGCTCCGTCCGTACCCGGGCTACGGCAACATCCGCATGTGGAACTACACCGGGTACTCGAACTACCACTCGCTGCAGACCGGCATCAACCGCCGGTACGACAACGGCTGGATGTTCTCGTTCTTCTACGTGTGGAGCAAGGCGCTCGGCATCAACAACGACGACTTCGCCGCAGGCGTGCCCAACGTCGGCGACGACGAAATCCGCCGGCTGGACTACGGGTTGCTGAACACCGACCGCCCGCACAACTTCGTGACCAACTTCGTCTACCAGACGCCCGAGGTCACGCAGAGCTGGATGCGCCTGCTCGCCAACAACTGGCAGATCTCCGGCGTCTACCGCTGGACGAGCGGCCGGCCGTACGGCGTCGGCTGGAACATTCCCGGGATCGGCAACGCCAACCTGATCGGCAATGACGGCAACCCGGGCGCGCGCGTCGCGTTGACCTGCGACCCGGGTCGCGGGTGGAGCGGCGACCCGTATCAGCAGTTCGACACGTCGTGCTTCGCGCCGCCCCAGCCCGGCAGCGATGGCGCGGAGTCGTCGCGGTTCTTCGTGCGCAATCCGCCGATCAACAACCTCGACCTCTCGCTGTCCAAGACCTTTGCGATGCCGAAGAACATCCGGTTCGAGTTCCGCGTCGACATGTTCAACGCGCTCAACCACACGCAGTTCACCGGCGTGAACGCGACACCGAATTTCGCGAGCCTGACCGATCGCACCATCACCAACCTGCCGTACGACAACAGCGGCAACCTGGTGCGGCCCAACGGGTTCGGCGCCATCAACGGCGTCGCACCGCCGCGCATGCTGCAGATCGTCACGCGCGTGACGTTCTAAGGGATGTGAGCGCGCCCGCTGGATGCGGGCCACCTCGCACACCGAAGGGCCGGGATGCCACGTCCCGGCCCTTTCGTCGTCTCACGTCGAGATCGGCCCGCTCGGAGAGCGGGCCCTACCGGGCGTACGGGGCAAACACGTAGGGCCGGCGGCAGAAAGGTAGGGCCGGCTGTCCCAGCCGGCCGCTCGGCACTATTCGCTGCGGAGCGGGCGGAGATCACCGACCGTCGATCGGCCGTGGCCGTCGCTCGTCGTCTCCGCTACTCCGTGCGCAACACCGCAGCAGGGTCGTAGCGCATCGCGCGCAGCGCGGGAACCGCCGCCGCCAGACCACCCGCCAGCGCCAGCAGCACGCAGCCGATCGCCAGCGTGCGCACGTCGTCGAACTCCAGGCCATAGAGCAGAGACCGCGCATAGCGGGCAGCGACGTACGCGCCGACGACGCCGGCGGCCAGACCAATGGCCACGAGCCGCCCTGCCTCGGAGAAGACGAGCCGCAGCACGTGGTCGCGGTGCGCCCCGAGCGCCAGGCGCACGCCGATCTCGTTGCGTCGCCGGGCGACCATGTACGTCATCACACCATAGAGGCCGACCGTCGAAAGCACGATCGCCAGCACGCCGAATGCGCCCGACACGGTCGCCATCAATCGCTCGCGCAGCACCGTCTGCGCCACCTGCACGTCCAGTACCCTGAACTCCACGAGCAACTCGTGCTGCATGTCTGCCAGCGCCTGGCGGATCCCTGCCATCGTCGTACCGATCGGCGCCTGCGAACGCACGAGGAACGTCAGGCTCTCGGGTGCGTCGTCATCCTGTGCCAGCGGCATGTACGCGATCGCCCGCGTCTGTTCCCGCACGCCGCCATACTTCGTGTTGGCGACGAGACCCACGATCTGGTACTCCACTGGTTCCTCGCCGACCGGCACGTCGCTGCGGAACGTCTTGCCGACCGGGTCGGCACCTCCGAACACCCGCCGCGCGAACTCCTCGTTGACAATGGCGACCGCGGGCGCCGAGCGCGTGTCCTGGGGCGTGAAGTCGCGGCCGCCGAGCAGCCGCGTCTTCAGCGTCCGGAAGTACCCGGGTCCGACGCGGTTGAACCAGGACTCCTGCGCCTGCTCGGTGCCTGTCTCGGTGCCCCTGACCACCCCGTTCCAGCCCGCGCCGCTGAACGGCCTGATGAACGTGGCGGCGACCGACTCGACACCCGGCTGCGCGGCAATGCGCGCCCCGATCTCGTCGAACACGAGCCGACGCTGCTCCGGAGCGAGGTCGCGCAGTTGCGCATCCACGCTGGCCAGGAGCACGCCCTCGGGCACCATCCCGACATCTGTCGAGATGAGGTTACGCAACGTCTGGGTGAACAGGAGCGCGCCGAAGAGGAGCACCAGCGATAGCGCCACCTGCACGACGACGAGCGCCCGGCGGACGCGATGACGCTCGGCGAACTGGGCGGTGCCGCGTCCGCCCTGCATCGCGGCCGCAGGCGGCGTGGACGTCCTTGATGGCCGGGACCACGCCGAACAGGAAGCATGTCGTCGCGGCGAGGACCGTCGTGAACGCGAAGACGTTGGAATCGAGACCGAGCGGCAGCACGACCGGCTGGTCCTGGTTCGTGAGCAGCGCCACGAGCGCGCGGCTGGCAAGCTGCGCCAGCAACAGCCCGCAGACCGTGCCGATGCCGGCCAGCAGCAGGCTCTCGGTACACAGCTGCGCGACCAGGCGCAGGCGCGAGGCGCCGACCGCCTGACGCACCGCCATCTCGCGCTCGCGTGCGCTTGCACGGGCGAGCAGGAGGTTGGCGAGGTTGGCACAAGCGATGAGCAGCACCATGCCGGCCACGCCGAGCAGGACGAACAGCGGGTCCTCGTAGCGGCGCCGCAGCGACGAGAGCCCTGCGCTCCCGTCCTCCACGGTGAAGCGATTCTTCAGGTACTTGTCGGCCTCCTCCGGCCGGTACGAGGTGGGAAGCGTTTCGCGGAAGATCCCGGGCGAGAGTCCGCGCAGGTGCGCCGCGGCACGCTCGACGCTCCATCCCGGCTTCAGACGACCGACCATGGTCAGCCACCACGCATCGAGTCGTTCGAGCCGGCGCTGGCGCGGGTCACTGGCGAGCAGCGAATCCACGCAGAGCGGCACCGCGACGTCGAAGCGTCGCCCGGGCTCGAGGCCGACGAACGCCGGCGGCGTGATGCCGACGACCGGCCATGTCCGCCCGGCCAGGTAAATCTCACGGCCCAGCACCGCCGGGTCGCCGCCATACTCGCGCTGCCAGAACGCGTGACCGAGCACCACGCCCGGCTGGCTGCAGTCACGCTCGTCGGCGCCTTTGACGAACCCGCTGCCGAGCGCCGGCGTCACGCCGAGCACGTCGAGGAAGTTCGTGCTCACCCAGAGGCCTTCGGCGTAGCGCGCCTCGCCGCTGCGCGCGAGATCGAAGCGCGTCATGCCGAACGCCAGGATGTCGGTGAACGCCTGCTGCGAGCGGCGCAGCGCTTCGACCTGCGCGAACGTCGCAGCCTCGTGCCGCGACACGTACCAGCCGGCCTGGTAGAAGTCGTCGCCGTCCCAGGCCACCGTCGCCAGGGCCGAGGGCGCGGCGACCCCGGGCAGGCTGCGCAACCGGAGCGCGTTGATCAGCTGGAAGATGGCGGTGTTCGCGCCGATGCCCAGCGCGAGCGACAGCACGGCCACCAGGGTGAACCCCGGGGCCTGCCGGAGCTGTCTCGCACCGAACCTGATGTCGGCGACGAGCGCCTCGAGCCACGCCACGACGTCCATGTCCCTGGTCCTCTCCCGCTGCCGTGTGTAGTTGCCGAAACGGCGGAGCGCTTCGGCCTGCGCCTCGTGCGGCGCCATGCCACCCGCCACGAGTTCGTCCGTCCGTTCGGCGACGTGGAACGCGAGCTCGTCATCGAGCCGTCGCAACAGGCGGTCCTGCCTGAACACGTTCCAGACACGCGACAGCCAGGCCATCAGCTGTACCTGAGCACGCGACCGACGCCTCGCGTGAGCCGCTGCCAGCTCGCGCGCTCAGCCTCGAGCTGCGCCTCGCCGAGCGGCGTCAGCGTGTAGAACTTCGCGCGCCGGCCTTTCTCGGTGAGCCGCCAGTCGGCGGTGATCCAGCCCTCCTGCTCCATGCGATGCAGGGCTGGATAGAGCGAGCCTTCCTCCACCCTGAGCGCATCATCGGAGACGCGCTGGATGTGGGCACAGAGCGCATAGCCGTGCATCGCCCCCCGCCCTTCGAGGCTGCGCAGGACGAGCAGCGTGAGCGTGCCCTGCAGGATGTCGTTCTTCGGTCTCGTCATCATACCTAGCTAGATATGCCCTAGCTAGGCAGGGATGGTAGGACCGGCGGGTGCCGGCGTCAAGGAGTCGGCGCGACTGGACTGGGACGGCGGTGGGACGAGTCGGTCAGGGGCCGGCGCACGGTATGCTCGTGCGCACGGACGGAGGACACGGCATGGAACGGAAGACCGCGGCAGACTTCGACCAGGAACTGCTGATCCTGTTCGACGCGTACGTACACGGCGACATCGATCGACGCGGGTTCCTCGACAAGGCCCGCAAGTACGCCGTCAACGGCATGACGGCGGCGATGCTGCTCGACGCGCTCAACCCGCGCTTCGCCGAGGCGCAGCAGGTCACGAAAGACGATGCGCGGATTGTGGCCGAGTACCTGCCTTATCCGTCAGTCAAAGGGTACGACACGACGCGCGGCTACCTCGTGCGGCCGAAGACTGCCTCCGGCAAACTGCCCGGCGTGCTCGTCGTCCACGAGAACCGCGGGCTCAACCCGCACATCGAGGACGTTACCCGGCGCTTCGCGCTGGAGGGATTCGTCGCCTTCGCGCCCGATGCGCTCGCCTCGCTCGGCGGGTATCCGGGGGACGAGGACAAGGCCCGGGCGCTCTTCCAGACGCTCGACCAGCCGCGGGTGCGGGAGGACATGGCAGCGGCCTTCGCGTTCCTGAAGGCGCGGCCGGAGTGCACGGGCCGCGTCGGCGTGGTGGGGTTCTGTTACGGCGGCGGCATCGCGCACCTGCTGGCGACGCGGTTGCCCGATCTGGGCGCAGCGGTGCCGTTCTACGGCAACTCTCCGGCACCCGAAGCGGCGGCCTCGGTCAAGGCGCCGCTGCTCGTCCATCTCGCCGAGAAGGACGACCGCATCAACGCCGCCTGGCCGGCATACGAGGCGGCACTGAAGGCGGCCGGTGCGTCCGTGACGGCGCACACGTACCCAGGCACGCAGCACGGCTTCCACAACGACACGACGCCTCGCTACGACGAGGCCGCCGCGAAGCTCGCCTGGCAGCGCACCCTCGAGTTCTTCCGCGCGCACCTGACGTAGGGACCGGGGGCCGGGGACCGGGGTCCGGGGACCGGGGTCCGGGACCCGCAGGGAACCGCGAGCGCCGCACCCGGAACCCGGTCCGCTACCCGCTACCCGCTACCCGCTACCCGCTCACCTCGTCGTGTGCGGCGCGTAATCGACGACGAACGCGTCCACGAAGATGCCGCTCGACCGGAGCACCTCGCCGAACTTGCGGTGCGCCGGGTGCGGCAGGTAGGCGTCGCGGGCGGCCGCGCTCTCGAACGTCAGCAGGTACACGTGCGTGAAGCCCTGGTTCTTCCCTTCAGGGCTGTCGTTCACGCCGTCCTCGAAACCGATGATGCCCGGGATGGTCGTCGCCAGTGCGCGGAACGCTTCGGTCACCTTCCCGATTTGCGCCGGCGTCGCGTCCGGCTTGTACTTGAACACGACCACGTGACGCACGGGGCGGGAAGCCTGCGCGCCTGTGCGGACGACGAACGGCCCCGAGGCAGCGGCCAGCAGGGCGATCAGCAGCAACGAGACGGTCAGCACTCTGGGCATGGGCACAGATTGTACGAGCGCCGGCGCCGCGCCGCGCGGGTATGATGGCAGCCTCCCGGAGGACGTGCGAGGTGCGAGCGGTGAGTCTGCTGTGCTTGGGTCTGCTGCTGGCGGGCTGCAGTGGCCGGTCGCCCACGGCGCCGTCATCGACGGGTGGCAGCGGCATGTCGGGGACGCCCGCGGCGGCCGTGCCGTCGGTCGCCGTCTGGCTCACCACGGTCGGGCCACTGCCCGCGACGCCCGTTGTCGTGCAGGTGAGCGGTGCGCCGGCCACCATCGTGGAACCGAACGGCGGGTTCGTGCTGCGCGGCCTGCCGTCTGCTCTCGTGTTCCGGTTCGACGGACGCGAGGCACCAGTCGCGATGCCGGTCACGGACCCTTCATCGTCGCTCGCGATCGACATCCGCCTCGACACGACCGCGGGTACGGCGCGTGTCACGCGCGTCTGCTCGAGCACGACGACGTCGGCCGGTTCCCTGGCGCCGCAGCTGACGATGTGCGTCACGAGCCCGTGACCCGAATCCCCGGGGACCGCGGGCACGACCGCCCGGCCTCACGTGGGTCGGGTGGGTCCCCCGACACCGCCCCTAGCGGGGCGGCGAACTCAGTCAGGTCGAGACCGCGCGGGCGGGGCCAGACCGTAGCTCCAGGAGAGCGGATCAATTGCCCGAGTCCATTCACAAGCGCGCTGCGGCGCATGCGGCCGTCGAGGCGGTCCGGTCAGGCATGCGGATCGGACTCGGCACCGGGAGCACTGCACTCCACGCCGTGCGCCGGATCGGCGCGTTGCTGCAATCAGGCGCGCTGCGCGACGTGTCTGCCATCGCCACCTCGTTGCGCACACGCGAAGAGGCCGAACGCCTCGGCATTCCGCTGCTGCCCGACGACCTGCCCCTGGCGCTCGACCTGACCATCGACGGCGCCGACGAGGTCGATCCCGCGCTCGATCTGCTCAAGGGCGGCGGCGGAGCGCTACTGCGCGAGAAGATCGTCGCGCAGGCGAGCGAACGCTTCGTCGCGGTGGTGGACGAGAGCAAGCTGTCGCCGCGGCTCGGAACCGCGCACGCGCTCCCGGTGGAGGTGCTGGGGTTCGGGATGCGCAGCCAGGCGCGCTTCCTCGAGTCGCTCGGCGCCGCCGTGACGATCCGCCGCGGACCCGACGGTGCGCCATACGCCACCGACTCCGGCAACGTGATCCTCGACTGCACGTTCGGACCGATCGCGGCCCCCTGCGAACTCGCGGCGACCCTCGACGCCCGCGCCGGCATCGTGTGCCACGGCCTCTTCCTCGGCATGGCGCACGAAGTCATCATCGCGGGCCCGGGCGGCGTGCAACGCCGGCTGCGTCAGCGGTAGGAAGCAGCTTACAAATTGCAGAATTGCAGAATTGCAGAATTGCATCGTCACCGCCGACCTTCGAGACATTCCCGATGCTGATGCAATTCTGAAATTCTGCAATTCGCCAGCCCTACCGCTGCCGTTCACGACTTATGTGATCGGCCGCCTCGGCCACCGTGGCCAGCCAGATCCCGTTGGCCGGCTCCCTGGCGTACGCGAGCAACTCGTCGAGCATCGCGACACGCGTGGTCTGGCGCCCTGCCGTGCCGATGTCGTGTCCGGCAAGCACCAGCCAGGCACCGCGCGTACGTGCCTCGTCGAGCAGGGGGCGAATCTGGCTGAAGTCCTTGCCATCCATCTCCACGCCGAAGACCTGTGCGAGATCCACGAACGCGGGATCGTTGGCCGACTCGTCGAGCCAGCCGCGACCTGCGAGATACAACTCCGCCACCACCGGCACGTAGCTGTGCGTCTGCGTGCCGCGCCCGACGAACGTCTGACCGCACGGATAGGCGAAGGTGCGTGGCGTGACGCCAAGGAGCGCGGCGATGCGCGCGTTGGACTCCACCAGCTCGGCCCGCATCCGTGGTATGGAATGGTCTTCGAGCGCCTTGGCGCGGGCGAACGGGAAGTTGCCGCTGCACGAATGCGTCACCGAGTGACTACCGATTTCATGGCCTGCGGCGACCGCCTTCTTCCAGGCGTCCAGGCAAGGCTCGACCGCCGAGGGCACCACGTACAGCGTGACCCTGGCCTCATGGCGCGCAAATACCGGCAACCCGTTGGTCACCTGGCTCTCCCGCCCGTCGTCGAACGACAGGCTGAGCGCCATCTTCGCGGCCCCCGGCCAGTTGATGCCGGACGGGGCTGCCGCTTCGGCAGGAGGTCGCACCCGCGCTTGCGCCTCCGGCGCGGCGCGCGGGCCGGAGGAGAGCGACGCCATGGCCAGACAAGCCGTGAGGATGGTGGGAATCGATCGCATGTGTCGAGGCTCCGTGCTCATGGTACGCCGGGCCGCTCCACCTTCGCGCTGCGCGCTACGGTGGACGAGTCCCGCTTCCCGCTCCCCGCTCCCCGCTGCCCGCTCCCCGCTCCCCGTCTCCGTTCGGCGTTCAACGGCCGGCGTTCTACACTTCCCCGCATGACATCGAGATCGTGGATGTGGATGGCGCCCGCCCTCGCCCTGGCGGTGCTTGCCGGCGGCGACGCGGTCGTGGGCCAGGCCAGACCCGCCGGACCGCCGTACACGCCCGAACAGTCGATGGCGTTGATGGTGCTCGAACCGGGCTTCCGCGTCGAACTCGTCGCGAGCGAACCGGACGTCCAGAGCCCTGTCGCCATGGACATCGACGAAGACGGGCGGATCTTCGTCGTCGAGATGCCGGGCTATCCCCTCGACGTCGGCCCCACCGGGCGCGTCAAGCTGCTCGAGGACACCGACGGTGACGGCCGGGTCGATCGCAGCACGGTGTTTGCCGACGACCTGCGCCTGCCGAGCGGCGTGATGCGCCACAAGCGCGGCATCCTCGTGACCAGCCCGCCCGACCTGCTGTACCTGGAGGACGTCAACGGCGACGGGAAGGCGGACGTGCGCGAGGTCGTCGTCACCGGCTTTGCCAGGACGAATCCGCAGCACGAGGCGAACCACCCGGTGTACGGGCTCGACAACTGGATCTACATCGCGCATTCCGGCGGCTCGGAGCCGGTCATCTATCGCGACCTGTTCGGCGACAAGGGCTCCGACCTCGTGTTTCCGGGACGTCCCGAGGTCAAGGGCCTCGACGCGAAGGGCCGCGGCGTACGCCTGAAGCCCGATGCGTTCCGGATGGAGGGGCTCTCGAGCCGCACGCAGTTCGGCAACGCCTTCGACGTCTACGGGCGCTACTTCGCGCACAACAACTCGATCCACCAGCGACACGAGGTGATCGCCGCGCGGTACCTGGAGCGCAACCCGCACCTGCTCCTGCCGAGTGCCATGGCCGACACGTCCGATCACGGCAACAACGACATCATGGCCATCACCGAGGGCGCGCGGTTCGACCTGCTCACGGAGGCCGGCCAGTTCACCTCGGCATGCGCCTTGACGGTCTACGCCGGTGGCGCGTTCCCGGAGGGCTACGAAGGCACCACGGTGATTGCCGAACCGGTCCACAACCTCGTGCACCGCGACGTGCTCACGCCGAAGGGAGCGACGTTCGTCGCGAGCCGCGCCCGTCGGGACCGGGAGTTCCTCGCGTCGCGCGACGCCTGGTTCCGTCCCGTGAACTTCTACGTCGGACCCGACGGCGCCCTGTACCTGATCGACTACTACCGGCCGTACATCGAGCACCCGGAATGGGCGTCGAGCGACCTGCAGAAGCAGCCCGAGGTGCTGTCGACCGGCAAGGATCGTGGTCGCATCTACCGCATCGTCGCCGCAGATGCGCCGCAGGCGAGCGCAACGCCGCGGCCGCGGCTGTCGACCGCGTCCGACGAGGCGCTGGTGAGCGCGCTCGGCCATGCCAACGTCTGGTGGCGTCGCACCGCGCAACGCCTGCTCGTGTCGGGCAGGACACGTGATGCGGTGCCCGCGCTTGAGGCACTCGTGAAGGATCGCCCGACGCCCCTGGCGCGACTGCACGCGCTCTGGACGCTCGAGGGGCTCGACCGTCTGCGGCCCTCGCACGTCCTGCAGGCGCTCGGTGACCCCGATCCCGGTGTGCGCGAGAACGCAATCGTCCTCGCGGAGCGCTGGCTGTCGCAACCGGCCGTTGCGTCGGCGCTGCTCGGGATGCGTGCCGACGAGAACCCGCGCGTACGGTTCCAGCTGCTGGCGACCCTCGGCTCGCTGCACACGGCAGCCTCACACGCCGTGCAGCAGCAACTGCTCGTCGACGGACTCGAGGACGAGTGGGTGCAGGTGGCGGCGCTCAGCGCCTCGTCCGATCGTGCCGTGGCCTACTTCGAGCAGGCCCTGCAGCCAGGCTCGCCGTTGGTCGCCAGCGAATCGGCGGGGCGCGCCCGCTTCTTCGACCGGCTCGGTGGCGTGATGGCGGCGCGGCAGCGACCGGCCGAACTCACCAGCGCGATCGCCCGCGTGACCGATCCCGCGGCACCCGCAGGTGACTGGTGGCGCGCCTCGCTGCTCGAGGGCGTCGCGCGCGGATTGAGTGGCTCCGGCGTCGATCGTCGCTGGCTCGCTGACAGCCAGGCCACGCTCCTGACGCTCGCCACGGGCGAGCAGCCGCGCCTCC
>JAEYZV010000659.1 GCA_023427865.1 Acidobacteriota bacterium | reverse complement strand
ACGTCACGCTCATGCGTGGCGACCTCGGCGGCGTCGTCACGGCGATCGCTCTTTCGCGAAAGACGATGGCGACGATGAAGCAGAACCTGTTCTGGGCGTTCGTCTACAACGTCGTGGGCGTGCCGGTTGCGGCGGGAGTGTTGTACCCCGTCGCCGGCATCCTCCTGAGCCCGATACTGGCCAGCGCCGCCATGGCGTTCAGCTCGGTCAGCGTCGTCACCAACAGCCTGCGGCTGCGTGCCGCCCGGCTCGCGGCCTGACCGCGTAATGCCGCTCGGGTCCGTGCGTCTGCACCTTCAGCAGGGTGCGGATGCACGGACGCCCCCCTTTTGGGAGAGGACACACCATGACGAACATCATCGACAGCGGGACAGCGACCGTCGAGCTGGCGGTCCAGGGTATGACGTGCGGGTCGTGCCAGCGACACGTTCGCGAGGCCCTGGCGGCGGTGCCGGGCGCAGAGGAGGTGACGGTCAGCCTCGGGCAGAGGGCAGCCACGGTTCGCTGGGCCACCGGTGTGCCAGACGTCGGGGCCTTGATCGCCGCGGTGCGCGGGGCAGGCTACGATGCAGCCGTGAGCCGGATGTCGGGTGCGGCGGCCGCGCGGCCCGTTACCAAACCAACTGAGGCTCGATGCTGCTGCGGGGGACAGCGATGACCGATCCGGAGCGCCGAGGGGACGCCGTCGACGTCCCCGATGCCAACGCTGCACTCGACACGCTCGTCGAGAACCATCGCGCCTTCCTCCGCTTCCTCGAGCGGCGCGTCGGCTCGAGAGACACGGCCGAGGACCTCCTGCAGGAGGCCTTCGGCCGCGCTGTCACCCACGTCCACACGCTCCGGGATGGCGAATCGGCGGTCGCGTGGTTCTATCGGCTGCTGCGCAACGCCGTGATCGATCATTACCGCCGGAACGCGGTGGCTGGCAGTGCCCTCGAACGGTTCGCATCCGAGCTGCCCGAGTCGGTGCCGCCGCCGGAGGTCGCCGACGAGATCTGCGCGTGCGTATCGCGCCTGGCCGGCACGTTGAAGCCGGAGTATGCAGACGCGCTCCAGGAGATCGAGGTGAAGGGCGTCCCCGTGAAGGAGTACGCGGCCGCGCACGGCCTCACGGCCAGTAACGCCGGTGTCCGCGTGTTCCGTGCACGGCAGGCTCTCCGTGCGCAGGTGGCTGCCTCCTGCGGCACCTGCGCCGACCATGGATGCCTGGATTGTTCGTGCGGGCGCTGACGACTCAGGCGGCGGGGGACGGGGATTTCCTCGTGGGGCAGGCGTCCGGTATAGTGGTAAGCAGTTCGTGTCGCCTCCCGCTCCCCCAGGCGACGCCTTGGTCCCTGCAGACATGGTTCCCGTGGCGATCGTCGTGGAACGCGACGATCGGAGTCGCCGCGTCCTTACGCGCCTGCTCGACGAGTACGGCGTGGACACGGTACACACCGCTGCTGACGTCGCTCACGCCGCGGCCCTCCTCGCCGAGGCGAAGGCGACGTCGGCCCTGATCACCGTCAGTCTGTCCGATCAGGAGCAGCTCGGTATTCTGGAGCCGCTGCGACATGCGGCGCCAGGCACCCACACGTCACTGCTCGTCACGACGTCCCGCCCGACCGTCCGCATGGTCCAGCAACTCGCCGACGCAGGCGTCACCGCTATCCTGCGCAAGCCGTTGCACGTCGCTGCTGTTCGGAGCCGCCTTGCGGAGGCGCTCTACCGCCTGGTCACCGCGCGCATCCAGCCTCAACCGCTGCTGACCGCCGGGAGCACGGTGTTGATGGTTGACGGAGATGCGGCATACTGCCGGATGCTCGCGACCCAGGCCGGAGCGTGGTGGCGCGTATCCACGGCCACGACAGGCGTCGAAGCCTTTGCGGCGGCCGTCGCGACGCCGCCGCATGCCGTGTTCGTCGGCGAAGGAATCGGGCTGCTCAATCCGGCGCGCTTCGTGCACCGGTTTCAACGCGGTGAGGGCGTTGGCCTGTTCCTGCTCGCCAGCGCCGGCGCGGCGCCCACCCCGGAACTCGCGTCCCTGGTGGACGCCGTCCTCCCGCGAGCGTGGTCGCCAGACCTGGTCAGGCAGATGTTGAGCCGCTTCCTGCTCGTCGAATGAATGGTCAGTTGCTGCCGACGCTGTCCCCATGGCTCGAGCGCGAGGCGAGGGCGTGAACGCCCGGCTCCGGCAGTGGGCGCGCACGGTGACACGCGACGTCCACGCGCTGTTCCTGGCGGCGCGCGATCCGCGCGTGCCCTGGTACGCCAAGAGCGTCGCCGTCGCCGTTGCCGCTTACGCCTTGAGCCCGATCGACCTCATCCCTGACTTCATCCCGATCGTCGCATATCTGGACGACGTGCTGCTGGTTCCCGCCGGTATCCTTCTGGCTGTCAGGCTGGTGCCTGCTGAACTCATGACGGAGTTCCGAGCTGCGGCGACGAGCGCCGAGGCGGAGCGCATGCTCGGCAAGCGAGGGGCGGCGGTGATCGTGCTGCTCTGGGTCGCGGGCGTCGTCGCCACGTCGGCCTGGCTATGGCGTTGGTACCTGAAGTGAGAAATGCAAACGACCTTGGCTTTGCGTATGGGCCGGGCCACGCCCCCGGCAGCCGATACCACCGGGATCGCGGGCACGTTCAGCAGAGGCCCCGCGCACGCTGGGCGGACGCGGCTGCCCGTCCTCCAGCGTCAGCGCGACATGACTGATGCGTTGAACCACGCGCGCAGCCATCCCTGCATGATCAGGATCTCCTGGCGCTGGGTCTCGGCGATGTTCGCGGCGAACGGCAGGGTCTCCTGCCGTCGCGGATAGCTCGCGGCGAGGTACTGCTGCGACATCATCACGGCCATCATGTGGTGCGGAATCATGTCGGTGAGAAACGCCTGGTCGAGTGCAGCGCCGCGCAAAGTCGTCAGGTCGCGCATCATCGGCGTGTACGCCACGGTCGGGCTGCGGTCGGGGTACCACTGGGCGAGCCACGCGCGCATCTGGCGGTTCTCCGCCGACTGCGTCGCGATGATCGTCGCTGCAAAGGCCCGCGTCTCCGGCCGCGTGGTGCCGGCCTCCAGCAGCTGCGCGGTCATGATGGCTTCCTCGTGGTGAGGGATCATCTGCGCGAGGTAGTCGAACTCACTGGCGACGGCCATCGACATGCCGCCCATGCCCGGCAGCCCCGTCATGCCTCCAGCCATCGGCCCCGTCGCCATCGTCGGACCGGCAGGAGTGACCGAGCTCGAGCCGCCACCGCAGGCGAGGGTCAGCACGGAGGCAGCAAGGCCGAGACCCATCACGAGTGGGCGAACGACATGCGGACGCATGGCGAATCCTCTCCGTGGCAGCGTGGAGGCGGCGGCACGCACGCTTCCCCTGCTACAGACTGAGGGAAGGATGCCGGGGCTCCCGCGAAGGTGACACCAGCCCACCGGCGCCAGGCAGCGCTCCCGCGATCCGGAACGTCGTCTCGCAAGCACTCCCGGGCGCCGTCAGCGCCCGAACCATCGCAGCCACGGCAGGCCGATGGCCAGCAGCGCGATCAGGAACACTGCGCCGAACAGCGCGCCGAGCCTCCAGAAGTCGCGCGGCGTGATGAAGCCGCATCCGTAGTACAGCGGCGCCGGTCCGGTCGCATAGGGAGTGAGCACGCCCATGATCCCGAGCGAAAACCCGAGCAGAAGCACGAACTCGCGCATCGGCACGCCATCCAGCGCGAGACCGGCCGCGAGCATGACGGGGACCACAGCGGTCGTGTGCGCCGTCAGGCTCGCGAACATGTAGTGCACGAGGAAGAAGAACGCGACCAATGCAATCAGCACCACGGTCGCTGGCGCGCCGGTCACGTTCGCCGCGACGCCACGTCCGAGCCACGTGACGAAGCCGACGCGATTGAGGCCGTCGGCCAGGACGAGCAGCGTCGCAAACCACACCAGCACGTTCCAGGCGGCCGTGTGTCGCACGACGTCGTTCCAAGACACGATGCCGAGGGCCAGCATGGCGGCCACCGCAGCCATCGCCACCAGCGTCGGGTCGAACAGGTCGCCCGCGGCGACCCACGCGAGCAGGGCCAGGCTGGCCAGTGCTGCCATCGCGACTTCCTGCGGGCGCACGTGGCCCATGTCGCGGAGCGCCTGCGCTGCCCATCGCGGCACCTCGCTGCTCGTGCGCACGCCGGGCGGATAGATGCGGTACACCAACCAGGGCAGCGACAGCAGCAGCACGGCGCCGACCGGCAGGAAGCCGAGGAACCACTCGCCCCAGGTGATGTCGACGCCGCTGACCTCGCGGGCCATGTCCAGCAGCAGCAGGTTCGGCGCGAGCGCGGTCACGAACATGGAACTGGTCACGCATGTTGTCGAGAACGCGACCCACATCACGTAGGCGCCGAGGCGCCGCGCGGTCTCGCCGGGCGCCGACCCGTACAGCTCGGGGATGCTGCGGATCACCGGGTAGATCAACCCCGCGCTGCGTGCCGTGTTGGACGGCGTGAACGGCGCGATCAGCGCGTCCGACAGCGCCACCGCGTAGCCGAGGCCGAGCGTGCGATGCCCGAGCGACCGCACGAGCACCAGGGAGATCCGTCGTCCGAGGCCTGTCTTCTCGTAACCGAGTGCGAACAAGAACGCCGCGAACAACAGCCACACCGTCGGGTTGGAGAATCCCGAGAGTGCCCAGCGGACAGCTTCCGACGGGGCGTTGAAGGCCGGGTCCGCACGCTGGGCGTCCGTGAACGGGAGCCCGGCCGCGGCCGCAACGGTGACCCCGATGAAGGCCACGGCGCTCGGAGCGATCGGTTCCGCGATCAACCCGAGAATGACCCCTGTGAACACGGCGACGTACAGCCAGGCCGACGAGGTCAGCCCCGCCGGCGCCGGGACCATGGCGATGCCGAGCGCACCCAGCAGCGGCACGAGCACGCGCCACCGGGACGACTGGCGCGCGACCGATCGTGCTGATGGGACAGGCGAGGGGTCGGTCATCTCGGTGCGACGCGGTGATGGCAGGCGAGCGAGGAGCGTTCAGGCGCCCAGGTGGCCGAGGATCGCGTCGGTGCAGCTGCGCGTCGTGGCCGTGCCGCCGACGTCCGGAGTGCCGTGCCCACCGGCAAGGGCGCGCTCGACGGCGTCTCGCACGAGTGCTGCCGCCTCGGACTCGCCGAGCCACTCGAGCATCATCGCGCCGCTCAGGACGGCAGCCGTCGGGTTGGCGACGCCACGCCCGGCGATGTCGGGCGCCGATCCGTGGACGGGTTCGAACAGGGACGGCGCCGCTCGCTCCGGATTCAGGTTCGCCGAGGGATTCAGGCCGAGGCTGCCGGTCACGCCGCCCGTGAGGTCGCTGAGGATGTCGCCGAAGAGGTTGGAGCCGACGATGACGTCGAACGTGTGGGGACGCCGCACGAGTTCGAGCGTCGCGGCATCGATGTGGAGCTTGTCCACCGTGACGTCCGGGAACTCGGGCGACAACTCGCCGAGGACGCGGTCCCAGAGCACGTACGCGTAGCGTTGCGCGTTCGACTTCGTGATCATCGTCAGCACGCGCCGCCTGGTGCGGGCGAGCGCGAACGAGAACCGCAGGATGCGCTCGACGCTTCGCCGGGTGTGCACGGCGGTCTGGATCGCGACCTCGTGGGCGCTGCCCGTCGCGAGAAAGCCGCCGTTGTCCACGTACTCGCCCTCCGAGTTCTCGCGCACCACCACGACATCGATGGGCGCCGTGTTCCTGAGTGGCGTCGGCACGCCTTCGAACGTGCGGGCCGGGCGCACGCAGGCGTAGAGGTCGAATACCTGGCGCAGGCGGATGAGCGGCGTCAGGGTGATGTGATCCGGCAGGCGCGCCGGCC
>JAEYZV010000635.1 GCA_023427865.1 Acidobacteriota bacterium | reverse complement strand
GACGTGGCCCGCGCGGCGGCACGCGCGGCACGCGCGCAGCGGCAGGCCAACACCGCACAGGGAGCAGAGGCACGCGTCGCGGTGAGTGCGCTACGCGAAAGCGAGGCGCGACTGGCCGCGGCCGAGCTCCGGCTTGCCCAGACGCGCGTCGTCGCCTCGCAGGCCGGCGTCATCCTGGCCCGCCTCGTGGACCCCGGCGACATCGTGCGCACCGGCGACGCGCTGCTCGAAATCGCCGGCGAAGGCGAGACCGAGATCGTGATCGAACCCGACGAGCGCAATCTCGCGTGGCTGCGCGTCGGCCAGACCGGAATGGCGTCGTCGGACGCTTACCCCAGCCAGGTGTTCGACGCCGAGGTGGCCTACATCGCGCCCGCCGTCAACAGGCAGCGGGGCAGCATAGAGGTCCGCCTGCGCGTCCCGGACCCGCCGGCGACGCTCAGGCCCGACATGACGGTGTCGGTGGATCTCACGGTGGCGTCGGCGGACGACGCACTCACGGTGCCGAGTGCGGCGATCCGCGACGCTGCGACGCCATCTCCTTACGTGTTCGTGGTCGACGACGATGCGGCGGTGCGGCGGGAGGTGAGGCTGGGCATCGCCGGCGAAGGACAGACGGCCATCGCCTCTGGCGTCCCCGAGGGCGCCCTCGTCGTCCTCGCCACCGAACGGCCACTCGATTCCGGACAGCGCGTCCGCGTGCGACAGGCGCCCTGATGCCCTTCGAATGGTTCGTCGCGTTGCGCTACCTCCGCGACACGCGCGGCCAGTCCCTCCTGATGCTGGCGGCCGTGGCCGTCGGCGTGAGCGTGATCGTGTTCCTGTCGGCGCTGATCAACGGCCTGCAGGCCGAGCTGATCGACTCCACGCTCGGGTCGCAGCCGCACATCACGCTGAGCGTCGCGCGAGAGGAGCCGCGCCCCCTCGTGGAACCACGCGAGGGGCTGGCGATCGCGCGGCTTCGCCAGCAGGCCTCGCAGCGGCTGCGCTCGCTGGATCAATGGCCCGGGGTGATGGCGGGGGTGGCGGCCACGCGAGGGGTCACCGCGGCGTCGCCGACGGTCAGCGGCTCCGGTACGGCGACACGCGCCGACGCGCGCGTGCCCATCGTCATCCGCGGCGTGAACGCGGAATCGTTCCTGGCGATCATCGACCTGCGCCGCAGCATGGTGCAGGGGACCTTCGCCATCGGCAGCGAGCGCGTGGTGATTGGCTCGACGCTGGCAAAGGATCTCGGCGTCACCGTCGGCGACCGCATCCGCGTGACCTCCACCGAGGGTGTCGAGGACGTCGTGACGATAGCCGGCATCTTCACCATCGGCGCCGAAGCCGTGGACCAGTCGTGGGTCGTCACCTCGCTGCGCCATGCGCAGGCGCTGTTCGCACTGCCTGGCGGCGCGACGACCATCGAGCTGAAGGTGCGCGACGTGTTCGCCGCGGACCGGATTGCCGACGAGATTCGCGGACGCACGGGCCTGACCGTCGAGAGCTGGATGACGCTGAACGCGGAGCTGCTCTCCGGGCTGTCGGCGCAGAGCAGTTCCAAGACGATGATCCAGTTCTTCGTCGTCGTCTCGGTGGCGCTCGGCATCGCGAGCGTGCTCATCGTGTCGGTGGTGCAGAAGTCCCGCGAGATCGGCATCCTGCGCGCGGTGGGAGTGCCCTCGCGACGCGTGCGTGCCATCTTCCTCATCCAGGGTGGCGTACTCGGCGTGATCGGATCGGTGATCGGTGCGGCGCTCGGGGTGCTGTTCGCCAAGCTGTTCGAGGTGATGACTACCGAGCCATCGGGCGAGCCACGGTTCGCGGTGCAGGTGGACCTGATGTTGCCGGTCAGCACGGCACTGCTCGCAACCGGCATCGGTCTGGTGGCGGCGGTCATCCCGGCCCGGCGCGCCGCGCGGCTGAACCCTGCCAGGGCGATTCACGGTGGCTGACGCGCTGTTGTCGGTGCGCGGCGTGGTTCGCGAGTACGGCGAGCAGGTCCGCACCCGGGCGCTGCGGGGTGTCGACGTCGATCTGTACCGGGGCGAATTCGTGGCGCTCATCGGCCCGTCGGGATCGGGCAAGAGCACGCTGCTCAACATCATCGGCCTGCTCGATCGCCCGACCGCGGGTCGCGTGATCGTGGACGGCACCGACAGCTCCGCTCTCGACGAACGCGCGCTGACGACGCTGCGCGCACGCTTCCTCGGGTTCGTGTTCCAGTTCCACCACCTGCTGCCTGCATTCACCTCGGTCGAGAACGTGATGCTGCCCGAGTGGGGCGACGTCGGAATGCCGCCCCCCGACCTGCGCCGTCGCGCCGAGGAGATTCTCGACCTGGTCGGACTGTCCGACCGAGCGCATTACAAGACGCGCGACCTCTCGGGGGGGCAGCAGCAGCGCGTGGCGATCGCGCGGGCCATGGTGCGCCGGCCGCCGCTCGTGCGCGCCGACGAACCGACGGGCAACCTCGACACCGACTCGGCCAACGAGGTGTTCGCGCTGATGCGCCGCTTCAACCGCGAGTCGCAGACGACTTTCCTCGTGGTGACGCACGACCCGCGCATCGCGGCGCGGTGCGGACGCGTCATCGAGATCGCCGACGGCCTCATCGTCAGCGACCGCGCGACCGCGGGTGGCGATCGCCATTCGTAGCCGTCGCTCCCTGGGCGACGGGCGCGTAATGACTTCCCGTTCGTAGCCGTCGCCCCTCGGGCGACGGGCGCGCCCCTCGGGCGAG
Organism: Acidobacteriota bacterium; assembly: GCA_023427865.1. Taxonomy (GTDB): domain Bacteria; phylum Acidobacteriota; class Vicinamibacteria; order Vicinamibacterales; family Vicinamibacteraceae; genus Luteitalea. The sequence continues at coordinate 3,283 of JAEYZV010000635.1, read as the reverse complement.
GTCCGGCTGCCCGTCGGGCAGGGCCCGACGGCTACGCAAGGTCGCGTGGTTACTTCCCGTTCGTAGCCATCGCCCCGTGGGCGACGGGCTGCCCGTCGGGCAAGGCCCGACGGCTACGCAAGGTCGGGTGGTGGTTCTCCGTTCGTAGCCGTCGCCCCCCGGGTGACGGGCGGGTCCGTGAGTCGGGTGGGCCCTCTGGCCGGCATGCGGCGTGCAGACATGGCGCCCGTCGGGCGAGGCCCGACGGCTACGTACAGGGAATGGGTGACGCCCGTCGGGCGAGGGCCCGGAGGCTACATTTCGACCGGGAGGATCTGTGACAGGACTGAGCGACGAGGAGAAGCGGACGATTGCCGGTCGGTATCGCGCGCTGCGCACCGCCATCGATACCGGGCAGTCCGAAGACGACGTGATGGTGCTCGCGGCGGCGTTCCAGCAGGCCTATCGCGGTGAGCATCGCCCGCTCGTCGACGCGTTCGGCGAGGCCGCCGACAAGCGCGCGTGGGCGCGCCAGGTGGAGGTCGAACTCGCGCCCGCGTTCGGTGGCGAGTTCTGGCCACTCACCGGCGACCTGTCGCAGGCGCCGTCCCCGGCTTCCCGCGACGAGGTGACGGTGCCCGAGGAGGTCGTCGCCCTCCCGTTCACGTGCGATCACTGCCAGGCCGCACTCGAGGTGCAGTGCGTGCCGCCGGGTGTCGCAGCCATGGTCACCGAGCACACCTTCGCCTGCCCGACCTGCGGACGCATGCTCGAGCGCCAGCTGCCCGGCGCCATTGTCGATGTCGCGCCTGTTGCACAGGCCTGACCGGCCGCAAGCCCGGGTCGTCGCGCACGGGCCGATAGGGATGCGGGGCGGGGCATCGAGCAGGGTAAGAGGGACGGGGTTTGTCATGTTCTGTTCACTCGGCCGCCAGCCGTCGTTATTGACAACGCACCTCGGGTCCGACGCCAGTCGGCCTGACGCCCCGGCTGCGTCAGCCGGAACCGTGCGCGGGATGCGACGATGGCAGTCTTCGAGAACGGGCGGGCGGGCGACGTCCAGCAGTGGGACCGGCTCGCGCACAGGGCGGTGCGCGATCTCCACGAGCCCCGTCCCGCAGTCTTCTGGAGCGACTTCCTCGCGAGCGCGCTCGTCGGCTACGCGCTCGTGGCACTCGCGGTCAGCCAGCGCCCCGGCCCTTCCCTGACGGCTCTTGCGCTCGTCGCGGGCGCCTTCGCCCTGTATCGCGCCCTTTGTTTCATGCACGAAATCGCCCACCTGCGTCAGTGGACGCTGCGTGGGTTCGAGGCCGCGTGGAACGCCCTCATCGGCGTTCCGCTGCTGATGCCCTCCTTCGTGTACACGCACGGGGTGCACCAGAGTCATCACACACTCTCGACCTATGGCACGCCGCAGGACCCGGAGTACCTGCCGTTTGCGCAGTCGCACGTGATGACGGTGACCTTCGCGTTGCACAGCGTGCTGATCCCGCTCGCGCTCGTGATCCGGTTCGTCGTGCTCGGGCCATTCGCGCTGCTCCTGCTGCGAGTGCATCGCGTGCTCGTCGAGCGTGCGTCCGCGCTGGCCATGCACCCGAAGTTCGTCCGCGCGGCCACGCCGGCCCTGCTGCGATTCGCCTGGCGATGGCAGGCCGCCATCGTTGCCTTCTGGGGCGGCGCCATCGCCCTTGCAGCATGGGGCGTGCTGCCGTGGCGCACGTTCGCGTACTGGTATGCGGCCATGGCAGTGATCAGCGTCGTGAACGTGCTGCGGACGCTCGGGGCCCACCACTACGAGGGGGACGGGGAGTCGATGGACCGCGCCGGGCAACTGCTCGACAGCATCGAGACGCCGGGACGCTGGTGGTCCGAGCTCTGGGCGCCGGTGGGCCTGCGATACCACGCCCTGCACCATTACTTCCCCGGCATCCCCTACCACCATCTTCCGGAAGCGCATCGTCGTCTCGTGGCGATGCTGCCGGCCGAATCGACGTTCCGGCGGACGCTCAGCCCCGGCCTGCCCAGCTCGCTTCAGCGTTTGCTCGCCACCGGGCGGACCAACGCGCGCACGCGACGCGCCGCCGGCACGCCTTCGTCCGACCGCTGACGCATGGCACGCATCGGCATCGTCAGCCCGCCCGTACCCGGGCACCTCAACCCGTTCATCGCCCTGGCGCTCACGTTGCGGGAGAGGGGGCACGACCCGGTGTTCGTGCAGATGGAGGACGTCGGACCGCGCGTGCGGCGTGCAGGCCTCGAGTTCGTCGCGATCGGGGCCGGCGACCACCCACGAGGCAGCCTCCCGCAGTCGCTCGAGACGCTCGGCCGGTTACACGGCCGCGCCGCGTTGCGCCACGTCGTCGACGCGGTCGCGAAGACGACGGCCATGTTCTGCCGGGAGGGCGAGGGGGCGCTGCGTGCGGCGCGCGTGGACGGCCTGCTGGTGGACCAGACCGAACCGGTGGGGGCGCTGCTCGCCGAGCGACTCGACGTGCCCCATGTGACGGTGTGCAACGCACTGCTCGTGAACCGGGAGGTGAGCGTGCCGCCGCCGTTCACGGCGTGGACGCCGAGCGACGCGTGGCCCGCGCTTCTCCGTAACGCGATCGGCTACCGCGTCTCCGACATCGCGCTGCGGTCGGTGCACCGGGTGGTCATGGAGCAGCGCCGCGCGTGGGGTCTGCGCCGCTGGCGCAGCATGGAGGAGTCGTTCTCGCTGCTGGCGCAGGTGAGCCAGCAACCGGCAGCCTTCGACTTCCCACGGCGCACGCTGCCGCCGACGTTCCATTACTGCGGCCCGTTCCGGCATGCCGCCGGCGATGATGTCCCGTTCGACTGGGATCGCCTCGACGACCGCCCGCTCGTGTATGCATCGCTCGGCACCCTCCAGGGCAGCAAGCGCGAGGTGTTCGCCCAGTTCGTGGAGGCGTGCAGCACGCTGGGCGTGCAGCTGGTGCTGAGTCATGGCGGCGCGCTCGGGGACGAGGCCGTGCGCGAGTTGTCGCAGCGCGCGATCGTCGTGAGCTACGCGCCGCAGCAGGCGGTGCTCGCGCGCGCGGCGGCGGCGCTGACCCACGCGGGACTCAACACGGTGCTCGACGCACTGAGCCACGGCGTACCGATGGTCGCCGTGCCCCTCGCGTTCGAGCAGCCGGCCATCGCGGCGCGCGTGGTCTGGGCGGGGTGCGGCCGCGTCGTGCCGTTCGCCCGGCTTGGATCGGCCCGCTTGCGCGACGACCTGCGCGCCGTGCTGCAGCAGCCTGCGTACCGCGCGGCCGCCGGACGCCTTCGCGATGCCATCGCC
>JAEYZV010000620.1 GCA_023427865.1 Acidobacteriota bacterium | reverse complement strand
CCGCAACGGCTTCGGCCTGCCGCATGACGCGCAGGATGTTGCCGCTCGTGATCTTCTTCACGTCCTCGTCCGAGTAGCCGCGGCGCAGCAGTTCGGCGACCAGCGCCGGGTACGTGCTGACGTCCTCGAGTCCCTTGACGACGGAGGTGATGCCGTCGAAGTCGCCGCCGAACCCGATGTGATCGATGCCGGCGACCTTGCGGATGTGGTCGACGTGGTCGGCCACCTGCGACAGCGTCGCAACCGGCGCCGGGTTGTCGGCCGTCCAGCTGGCGAGCGCCTTCTTCTGTGCCGCGGCATCGTCGGGATGCTGCGCCCGGATCCGCGTGTTCTCGGCGGCGGCGCGACGGTTGTACGCGGCGACCTCCGGGGACACGAACCCCGGCACGAACGTCACCATCACGATGCCGCCGTTGGCGGCGAGCTGGCGGAGGATGTCGTCCGGCACGTTGCGCGGCACGTCGCACAGTGCACGTGCGTTGGAGTGCGAGAAGATCACCGGGGCCTGCGAGACGCGGATCGCATCGGCCATCGTGTCTGCCGACACGTGGCTGAGATCGACGAGCATCCCCAGTCGGTTCATCTCGCGCACGATGGCCTCGCCGAACCCCGAGAGCCCCTGCAGCTTCGACGTGTCGGTCGCGGCATCGGCCCAGGGCACGTTGCGGCCGTGGGTGAGCGTCATGTAGCCGACGCCGAGGCGACGGAACATGCGAAGCGTGCCCATCGAACTGTCGATCGAGTGGCCGCCCTCCACGCCCATGAGCGAGCCGATGCGTCCATCGGCCATCGCACGCTGCATCTCGTCGGCTGTACGGACGAGGACGAACGTGGACGGATAGCGGCGGACCATCTCGTACACGGCGTCCACCTGCTCCAGCGTGGCGCTCACCGCCGCGTCGCCCTGCAGGTCGGCCGGCACGTACACCGACCAGAACTGGCCGCCGACGTGGCCCTGCCGGAGCCGCGGGATGTCGGTCATCATCATCGGCTGCGGTAGGGCGATATCGCGCGCGTCGAAGTCGTAGCGCACCTTCTCGCGCATCTCCCACGGCAGGTCGTTGTGCCCGTCGATCACGGGTGCGGCCGACATGACGGCGCGCACGCGCTCCTGCATGGTCGCGTCGGATTGCTGTGACGCCGGCTGGGCCGAAAGGGCGGTGGTGGTTGCGGTCGCAAGCGCCAAAGCGCCGAGGAGGCGGAAACAGGAGGTGCAGGTCATCGCAGCGTCACACGTGGCGGATGTTGGCGAGATCGCGCCGCAGCTCGGCGCGGAAGTCGGGATGGGCGATGCTGATCAGCATCTCGCCGCGCTCCCGGATGGACTTGCCGTGCAGGTCTACGGCGCCGTACTCGGTGACCACCCAGTGCACGTGCCCGCGGGTGGTGACCACGCCTGCACCGACCTTGAGCGAGGGCACGATGCGCGACACGGTCCCGCCGGCCGCCGTCGAGGGCAGCGCGATGATCGCCTTGCCCCCGGGCGACAGCGCAGCGCCACGGATGAAGTCCATCTGCCCGCCGATGCCCGAGAAGATGCGGAAGCCGATCGAGTCGGCGCAGACCTGGCCGGTGAGGTCGATCTCGATCGCGGAGTTGATGGCAACCACGCGCGGGTTGGCACGGATGATGGCCGTGTCGTTCGTGCGATCGCACGGATGGAACTCGACGCGCGGGTTGTCGGCGACGAAATCGAAGAGGCGACGCGTCCCGTTCACGAACGAGGTGACGGTCCGGTTGGGATGGATCACCTTGTGGCGGTTCGTGATGACGCCACCGAGCTGCAGGTCGATCAGGCCGTCCGAGAACATCTCGGTGTGCACGCCGAGTTCGAGCTTGTTGCCGAGCCGCCGCAGCACGGCGTCGGGAATGCCGCCGATGCCCATCTGCAGGGTCGAGCCGTCCTCCACGAGGCCGGCGACGAGTTCGCCGATGGCGGCCTCGACAGGGGTCTCCTCGGAGGAATGATGTTCGTGCAGCGGCCGGTCGTTGGCGATGAACGCGTCGAGCCGGGCGACGGGCACGACGACGTTGCCGCGCGTGCACGGCATCTGCGCGTTCACTTCCGCGATGACGAGCGTTGCCGTGTCCACCGCGGCACGCGCCGCATCGATCGACGTCCCGAGCGTGCAGAACCCGTGACGATCGGGGATCGACAGGGTGACGAGCGCGGCGTCGAGCACGACCCGTCCGGAGAGGAACAGGCCGGGGATGTCCGACAGGAAAATCGGCACGAAGTCGGCGCGTCCCTCCTCGATGGCGGTCCGCAGCGGCGCGCCGGTGAACAGCGACACGGACCGGATGTGGCCCTCCTGCTCGGCCGCGGCAAACGGCGCCGGACCGGCGGTGTGCAGGTGGTAGACGGTGACGCCTTCGAGGTCGGTGCGGCGCGACAGGGCCTCGAGCAGCGTCGTGGGCGTTGCCGCCGCGCCGTGCACGAACACCTTCATGCCGCTGCGGATCCCTGCCACGGCCTCGTCGGGCGACACCGCGCGGCTGGACCACTGGGAGTTCATGGCGAACATTATCCGCGAACCGCGAACCGCGAACCGCGAACCGCGAACCGCGAACGGCGGAACGGCGGAACGAGCCGACCATCCATTGGTGTAGGCGTCGGACTTCGTC
>JAEYZV010000613.1 GCA_023427865.1 Acidobacteriota bacterium | reverse complement strand
TTCACGGCGCCGCTCGATGACGAGCGTCATCAGGGTGCCGACGATGCCGAGGAGCGCCACGGTGATGGCGATGGCCTGCAGTGCGTAAGTGATGGTGAACGTGCCGTCGAAAATCCGCAGCACCTCGTCGCGCAGCGCGCCGTTGGTGAAGATGTGGACACCTGCCGTGCCGCCGAGCCGACCCAGCAGTTCGCCTCGCACGGCCGGCGCGCGCGCCGGGTCCCTCAGGTATACCGTGAGACCGGTCGGCCGCTGCTCGCCGAAGTGCCGGGCAAGCGTGCGGTTGTCCATCATCACCACGCCCCGGTCACTCGAATAGTCGAAGAAGATGCCGACGATCTCGAACGCAACGGTGCCGCCGGGGGTTGGCAATGCGATGCGATCGCCGACCTGCCTGCCGTACCGCGTCGCGAACGGCTCGGACACCAGGACGGCATCGCTGGTCTGCGCCGAGGCCAGCACCCGCGACGGCTCGGCGCTGATCGCCTTGAAGCGCAGGCCGCCATGCTCTTGCCGCACCTCGAAGTCGCCCGACCCCAGGTAGATGAGACTGCCCTCGTAGGGAATGGTCACCGACCGGAAGGCGTCAACGGCGCGGATCTCCGGGTGTGCGCGGACGACAGCCTCGACCCGGGGGGAAACCGTCGGCTCCCGGGCACCGCTCCGACGCGCAGCCGGTCCGACGAAGAGGTCGGCCTGGAGGCTCTGCCCCACCCAGTCGATCACGGTCTGGCGAAAGCTCCCCACCATCACGGTGATGGCCACCATCATCGCGAGACTGACCGCGAGTGCCGCGACACTGACGGCGACGCGGCCGATGGCCCCGCCGAGCGCCGCATGCGCAAGCCATCCCCCGACCCTGAACAGGCGATACCAGAGTGAGCGCCCGTATCGGGCCGCCAGTTTGAGGAGGACCGGCATGAGCAGGGCCGCGCCGAACACGAGTGCAACGCTCGCCAGGTAGCCGGCGACCGGCAACCCGGCGATCACGGGCAGGCGGCTGAACACGGCGGCAAGCAAGAGCAGCACGACGGCCGCGACACGCGTGCGCGCCTGACCGTACGTCCGCGCCAATACGCGATCGGCGCCGCGCAGGACCGCGGTCGGTGGCACCGCGGCTGCCTCGCGCGCGGGCAGCCAGGCCGCCACGAGCGAGAGCGGAACGCCGACGCCTGCGGCCACAGCCACGTCGGACCATCCGAGGTCCGGCGGAGCGGCGGCCGCGGTCACGTACAGCGCGTTGACGGTCCTCGACGTGAGCGACACGGTGACGTCGGCGAGCAACCGCGCGAGCGGCAGTCCCACGGCGACGCCCGCCACGCCGAAGACCGCAGACTCAGCGAGGAACAACGCCTGCACCTGTCCCCGCGTGACGCCAAGCGCCCGCATCGTCCCGATCTCCTGCCGGCGCGCAAGCACCGAGACCGACACGGCGTTGTAGACCAGGAACAACCCGACGAGCAGCGCGATCGACGACAGTGCCGAGAGGTTCAGGTGGAATGCAGCGAGCATCTGCTCGACCTGCTCGCCCCGGCGCGACGGACGCTGGACGATGAGGCCCTCCGGCAGCCTCGCGGCAATGGCCCGCTCGGCCTCGCCCACGTCCACACCGTCGTGCAGCTTCACGTCGATGCGATCGACGCGCCCCAGCCGATCGAAGGCCCATTGCGCAGCCGCCATGTCCATCAGGGCGACGTTGCCGTCCATCAGCTTCGCGGGACCTTCTGCGGCAAGCAGACCGCGCACCCGCAAGTCCATGAGCCGGTCGCCGATGATCACCGGCAACGGGTCTCCAACCCGCAGGGCGTGGCGTTCGGCGAACGCACGCGTGATGACGATCGCCAGGGGATCGGAGAGCAGCGTCAGGATGTCGAGAGGCGTCTCGGGACGGGCGGTCTGCGTTCCTGCGTCGGCCACCTCGTAGTCGCGGACCGGGAAGTCTCGAAGGATGTCGACGCCGAGCACACGAACCAACTCGGATGCGGACGCGCCGGGATTCGGGCTTGGGGGCTCGGGATTGGCAGGCGCGAGTGGTGCTACGTCGGCTGCGGTTGACCGACCGGCCTTGTCAGTCCCGAATCCCGAATCCCGAGTCCCCACCCTGACCAGAAGATACCCATCGATGACCGGGCTCGTGGTGCCGTACGTGCGCAACCAGTCGAGTTCGGGCAGCACCCGCTCGTCGATGCCGAAACCGGTGCCGATGATCTCCAGACCGGCGCGGCCGGAGGTGAGTTCCAGGGCCGCTCCGAATCCGTTCACCGCACTCGCGTTCGAGAGCCGGACCGCGAGCACAACCGCGATTCCGGCGGCGACGCCCATGATCGTCAGGGCGGTACGGAGTGCCTCCGCTTTCAGCTGACGCAACACGACCTGACGGAACAGGCGGAACATCACCTCGGCAACCTGTCGGGTCCGGTCGGGGCAGCTGGTCCGCCCGATGCAGGTCCTTCCGGCCGGGCTGGGGCAGCTGGTCGTACCGACGTCGCGGTGGGCGGCCCTCCCGATCCGACAGGGTCGATACCGCCGGGTTCCAGTCGCCCATCGCGCATGTGAAGCACACGGTGGGCCGCGGACGCGATTTCGGGGGCGTGCGTGGCCAGGAGGATGGTGAGCCCCAGCGTGCGGTTGAGCTCACCGAGCAAGTCCAGCACGAGTGTGCCGTTGCCGGAATCGAGGTTCCCCGTCGGCTCATCGGCGACGAGGAGCCGCGGTCGGTGGACGATCGCACGGGCAATCGCCGCACGCAGCATCTCGCCGCCGGACACCTGCGCCGGGTAGGCTGCGAGCCTCGCCTCGAGCCCGACCTGCCGCCCCAGCGCCCGCGCGCGCTCGGTCGCATGGACTGGTGGCGCGCCCGCGAGGAGTAACGGGAGGGCAATGTTCTCCTCGAGCGACAGGGTCGGCAGCAGGTTGAAGAACTGGAACACGAAACCAACCCGCTGCCGGCGGACGAGTGTCAGCTCGTGCTCGCTGGCTCGGGAGAGATCGACCTCCTCCAGGAGGACGCGCCCGCTATCGGCGCGATCCATCGCCCCACAGAGGTGCAGCAGGGTCGACTTGCCGCACGCGGAGGGCCCCATGAGCGCGATGAAATCCCCGGCAGCGGCCTCCAACGACACTCCGGCCACGGCGTCCCGCTCCTGCCCCTGATAGCGCTTCCTGACGTCGGTCAGCGTCAGCATGGCGACATATGGGATGCCTCGCCGTGTCGCGAGTGGAGGTGGCCCTGCATGTCTCGAATTGAAACCATGTCAGTCATATCGGCGGATAGCGAAAGACCAAAGTCACCCGCATGGTAGGCTTTGTTTGCCCGGCCGTGCGCTTTCGATCTCCCTGACG
>JAEYZV010000594.1 GCA_023427865.1 Acidobacteriota bacterium | reverse complement strand
GGTAGGGCGCGTTCCCCGAACGCGCCCATCGTGCGACCCGAGGCGCGTTCGGGGAACGCGCCCTCCCTGCTAGCCGTGGATCGTCGCTTCGGCCAGCAGCTTCTTCAGCCGGTTGTCGGGTCCGCGGCTCGCCACCAGTCGTGTGCCATCGCGCAGGATCACGGCGTACTCCCCGTGGAACAGCGGCTGCAGCTCGCGGATGCGATCGGCGTTGACGATCGTCGAGCGGTGGATGCGGATGAACTGCGAGGCGTCGAGCACCGACTCCATGCCCTTCATCGTCTCGCGGAGCAGGTGCGACTGCGATCCCATGTGCAGGCGGACGTAGTTGCCTTCCGCCTCGATCCAGTCGATGTCGTCCACCTTGACGAAGAACACGCGACCCGACGACTTCACGACGATGCGCTGCTTCTCGCGTTGTTCGGCAGTGAGCGAGGCCACCAGCGAGCGCAGGCGATCCTTGTCGACACCGGCGTCGACCTCCTCGCGGCGGGCGATGGCCGCGCGCGCACGCTGCAGCGCCTGCGAGAAGCGCTCGGCATTGAATGGCTTGAGGACGTAGTCGAGGGCATGGACCTCGAAGGCCTTCAGCGCGTACTGGTCGTACGCCGTGACGAACACGACGTACGGCATCGTCTCGCCCTCGAGCGCCCGCAGCACGCCGAAGCCGTCCACGCCGGGCATCTGCACGTCGAGGAACACGAGGTCGGGACGCAGCTCGCGGATCGCGTCGATGGCCTGATGGCCGTCGCCGCACTCGCCGACGACGACCACGTCGTCGTGCATGCCGAGCATCATGCGCACGCGCTCGCGGGCGAGGGGTTCGTCGTCGATGATCAAGGTCCGGAGGGTCATGCAGGGACTCCTTCGACCGACGCGGAGCTTTCCGCGGCGTCTCCTAACGGCAGGCGGAGCCGCACCACGGCGCCGCCTTCGGGGTGGTTGGACAGCGTGAGCACGGCCCCCGGACCGTACAACTCGCGCAGGCGCTCACGGGTGTTGCGCAGGCCGATGCCGCGCATCGGCAGCCCCTCGGGCCCGAGGCGGAAGCCCGGGCCGTCATCACGGACGGCGAGATCGAGCCAGTGCCCGCTGCGGCGCGCCGTGACCTCGATGCGTCCGCATTCGGGACGGGTCGCCAGGCCATGCTTGATGGCGTTCTCGGCGATGGGCTGCAACACCTGATTAGGTACGTACACATCGAGCAGGTGTTCCGGCACGTCGATGTCGACCTTGAGCCGATCCTGGAAGCGCGTGCGCTGGATATCCAGATAGCGGCTCAGGAACTCCACTTCCTGTCCGAGGCGCACCTCCTGGACCCCGATCGAGTCGAGCGACATGCGCAGCAGGTCGCTGAGCTGCGTGATCATCTCGTCGGCCGCGTGGGCGTCGCGGTGGACGAGCGTGGAGATCGCGTTCAGCGTGTTGAACAGGAAATGCGGGTGCAGCTGCCCCTTGAGCACCTCCAGCTGGGCCTTCGCGAGCCGGGCCTCGAGCTGCGAGGCGCGCAGCGCGCGGTCGCGGAACCGCTTGTAGTTGTGCCACGCCTGGTGCACGGCCACGAGCACCCAGTACGACTGGAAGGCGAGATAGAACTGCGAGACCAGCAGCCACGAGAACGGCAGCGGCGCCGGGTCCACGAGCGGGATGTGGCTGGCTGCCCAGCGACAGCCGGCATACGCGACGCACACCCCGAGCGACACCAGCAGGTGCACGCCGAACGAGCGGCGCCAGTTGCCGGGCTCGAGGGGAAAGCGGCGCGCGACGGTGAAGATGGCCGGCGCCAGCAGCAGGAAGGGCAGCCAGGTCGCGAATCCCGAGAAGACGATCTCGGCCATCGGCAGGTCGACCCCGCGCATGCGGTACTGCAGCGCGAGTTGCGGCATCGTGACCACGCTGAGGACGACGAGGATGGCGGCGAGGACGAGCCAGCCCCGGCGTTCGATGGCTTCGGTGTGGGAGGCGTTCGGCATGCGCAGGGTGTCGACCACGACGGATCGCAGCCCGCCGCCGGACGCGCAGGCGGCGTCCTCCACCGACGGAAGACCCTCGCGCGGTGCGCCGGAGGCGGCAGACAGGGACATGTGGCTGAGCCGAATCACGTCCTGTCCTATCCCGCTCGACGGCCCGTTCACAACAGGTTCGTGACGAGGCGGATGTTGTTGTGACGAACGGGAGGGCCGCGGCGTTCGGAAAAAGGCAGAAGTCCGAAGGAGGAAGTCAGAAGGAAAGGGAGAAGTCGGAAGGGACAAGAAGGATCGGGGCCGTGATTACGTAGACGTCTGGCCTTGCCAGAGCCGCCGATCCTGTACGTAGCCATCGGGCCTTGCCCGAGCCGTCCATCCTGTACGTAGCGGTCGGGCCTTGCCCGAGCCGTCCATCCTGTACGTAGCCGTCGGGCCTTTCCCGACGGTTCCGTCAGTGCGCGGGGCCGTGCCCGCTGGAGGTCCAGCGCAACAGTGACGGGTTTCCCTGCGCGGCTGCCGCGACGGCCTCCGCGAGCTCGGCGAACCGGTCGTCCTCGATGCGCAGGTTCAGGTCGCCGATCTGGAGGTGCAGGCAGCCGTGCTCGCAGCGATAGACACAGCAGTCCCCTGATTCCCCGAGCACCTCGTACTGGTCGTCCGTGAGTCCGTGGTCTGCCATGGCGATTCCGGCCGCGTGGGCCGAACGGGCAGCGTAGCCTCCATGCCGGCGACGGTCAAGGCGCCGGGGCCGGCGCAGGCCGCGGCGGCCGGGGCTCACGCTTGACAACGCTCGCCCGGCGGACAGATAAGTGGGGCACTCACGCACTCATGACCGAACCTGTCGCGGCCCGGCGCGGGGGCCCCGAGTCGGCGGAGGTGACCAGCCTGCTCCGTCGCTGGGGCGGCGGCGACGCGTCGGCGCGCGACGCGTTGATGCCGGGGCTGCACGGCGAGTTGCGCAAGCTGGCGCGGGCCAGGTTGCGTCGCGAGCGGGAGGGGCACACGCTGGAGCCGACCGCGCTCGTCCACGAGGCGTACATCCGCCTCGTCGACCAACGGGTGCAGTGGGTGAACCGTGCGCATTTCTTCGCGCTCGCGGCGCAGGCGATGCGGCGCGTGCTCGTCGACCATGCGCGGGCCCACGT
>JAEYZV010000332.1 GCA_023427865.1 Acidobacteriota bacterium | reverse complement strand
GTCCACAGGCAGCGCGTTCGGGTCGGTCGCAATGAGCGGCGGCGCACCGGTCAGCCCGAGATTCTGCTGACTGCCGATGTAGATCGGGTCGAGGTTCTCCTGCGTCACTTCCGACGACCGCACGAGTCGCGGCGTCAACAGGAAGACGATGTCTGTCTGTGCAATCGTGTCGTTGGTGCTGCCGAACAGCCGTCGCAGGAATGGCGTCCGCAACAAGCCCGGGAACCCGGTGAGGGCGCGGCGCTGATCCTCGCGCAGCAGCCCGGCCAGCATCAGCGACTCGCCTTCCCGCATGCGGATGAACGAGGCGGCGCGGCGGGTGCCGAAGGTCGGCAGGCTCTGGCCGGCGATGTCGATGTTGGCGCCGAGCGTGCTGCTCTCGACCTCGAGTTCGGTGACGATCTCGCCTTCGAGCGTGACGCGCGGGTTGTTGAACTTCAGCTTGATGCCGACCGTGCGGTAATTGAACTGGTTGATCGGGATCGTCGTCAGCCCGCCAGTGCCGAGGCCGCCGAAGGTGGTGCTCGGCACGGGGATTTCGTCGCCGAGATCGAGCGTCAGCACCTTGCCTTCCATGCCGCGCAGCTGCGGCTTGGCGATGATCTTGTTGTTGTTGTCGCTCGCGAGGAAGTTGACGACGGCCTTCGGCACCGTCAGGTAGAAGTCGGCGGCGCTGATGCCGCGCGTGATCGTGTTCAGATTGAAGGGCCGGTTCGCGGCGTTCTCCCCGGTTGCCGGCGGCGCTTCGGGCGAGAAGATGCTGTCGACCGAGTACTGCGAGAGATTGAGCCCGAGCTGCTTGGCTCGCGCGCGATTGACCTCGATGATCTCGACGTCGACGACGATCTCGGCGCGCGGCCGATCGTTGTTCCGGATCACCTGGTCGATGATGTTCATCACGCGATCCGAGGCGCGAACGGTGAGGCTGTTCTGCGTCTTGTTCGCGAGGACGCGCGGTTGCACGGGCAAACCGGGCAACTGCAGGATCTGCTGCACCGTCTGCACGAGGTCTGCGGCCTCTGCGTGCGAGAGGTAGAACGTGCGGATGACCTGTTCCTCGTACGCGGCACGCTTGGGCGGCGTATCGGGGATCACCATGATGGTCCGCGGGTTGACCACCTTGTAGAAGCTGTTCGACGCGGCCATCACCTGGGCCAGGGCTTCCTCGAGCGAGAGCCCCGTGAGGTCCACGGTGATCTGGGCCGGCCGGAACGTCGACTCGAAGATCACGTTGATGCCGGTGGCCTTGCCGATGAAGGTCAGGACGTCCTGCGAACCGGCCTGCGAGAACCGGATGTCGAGCGGATCACGGGAGGCGGGATTGAGCAGCGGCGGCGCGGTGCGCTGCCGCGCCGTCTCGCGCATCGCCTCGATGGCCGGACGCGGTCGTGACGCCTCGGCACGCTCGCGCAGTTCCTTGTCGATTTCGGCCGCCCGCAGCATGGCCGTGCGGTTGCCCGGGTCGTACTCGTAGACGCGCCGGTACGCGGCGACCGCCGTCTCGAGATCGCCCTGCTCGTCGGCCCGCCGGGCCCGTTCCAGGTGGAACAACGACGCCGACAGGCTGGCACGTTCGAGCGCGATCTTGTACTCGGGTCGGTCCGGGTCGTCCTGGAGCGCCTGCCGATACGAGGCGACCGCCACGTCCCAGTCGCCGGCACGCCCGGCCTCCTGGCCGCGCCGGAACGCGCCAGACGTCGCGCACCCAGCCAGCCCGACGGCCAGTACCGCCAGCAGGAGCACCGACGCTCCGAGTCGCACCATCCCCATCCGTTCTCGCACCGGTCCTCGCTCGCCTGCGCTCATCCGCTCAGCCGCACGGTCTGCCGCCCACGGCCGTCCGCATATTCGATCTGGAGTGATTCCTCGCCGATCGAGACGATGCGCCATCGTCCGTCGACGATCTCACCTGCGCGGCCATAGTAGACGTTCTTGCCGTCACTAAGGACGGCGACCCTGCCCACGTCCTGCCGCGAGACGATACCGATGAACTTGACGCTGATCGGCGGAACCGGGGGCGGCCCTGGCGGACCGGCCGGCACGGCAGGCGCCACGGGGGCGGGTGTCGGGGCGGAGGGGACTCTCGTCTCCGCCCCCCCGCCACTGCCGCCGGAGCCGACGGCGCCGGACCTGAACGGATCGCGGCCGCCCTCCTCGGGCGCCGGGCGATCCTCATCGAGCCGATCCAGACCGACGCCCTTGGCGAGCACGTCGTCAGGGGTCTGCGCCGCGCGACCGCCGGCGGGCTGCCGCGCGGCGGCCGTCCTGCCGGTCGGCGTTGCGGGCGTGGTCGGACCGCTGCCGCTCATCTGCCACCAGACGACGGCCGCGAGTACCACCAGCAAGCCGGCGAGGACGGGCACCTGGCGGCGCGAGTCAGCGGCCATCGCTCGCCTTGAAATAGGTCGAGAGCGTGAGTGCCGCCTGCAGGGGGTCGCCGGCGGCGTCGCCCTGCCGCACACTGAGCTGACGGATGACCACGAACTCGTCACCCGTCTCGAGCCTGTGGATGAACCGTCGGAGGTCGCGGTACGTGCCGAAGACGTCCATGGTCAGCGTCGCTCGCGACAGGACGCCTTCCCGCTCTGGCTCGTCCTGCGAGAACGTGCGCTGTTCGTACTCGAGGTTCGACTCCCGGGCGATCTGCGCGAGCCGGACGTACGTGACCTGGCGGGCGGCCGGCTGGTTGGCTGGCAGGATCTCGGCGTAGAAGCGCTGCAGGTCGGTCGCGGCGCGCTCGCTGCCCGTCGCGGTCTGCCGCGCAGTGGCGAGTTCGCGCGCCGCCGTGGACGCGGCCAGCGACGCCGCGGTCGCGCGCGTGGTGAGCGTGTGCACCCGCGATCGTAACGGGCCGAACACGATGGCGAGGCCCACGACGTTCACGACCGCAAGGAGCCCGAGCACCGACACGAGCAGCCGTCGATCGGCGAGGATGCGGGCAGTCGGCACCATGTCAGTTCGCCTCCGCCACGCCCGCCACCGGTTCGGCGACGTCGCCCGGGGCCTCGGCGTCCGGCGCACCCGGCCCGAGATACCGGCCCTCGCACGCCACGTTCAGCGATCCGTCCTCGAGCACCTGTTCCTCGAGCGACCGCAGATCGACGAACGCTCCCGCCGCCTCCAGCCGATCGAGGAACACGGCCACCGACTCCACGCTCGTCGCGTTGACGATGAAGCGGATGGTCAGCACACCACGATCGAAGGCCGGCGTGACCGCGCGCAGGCGCACGTCTGCGGGGATCGTCCGTTCGATGACGTTGAAGAGCGCCGTCCACGAGAACGTGCGCTGATCGATGACGGCATTGGCCTCGCGCGTCGCCCTTGCGGTGACGTCGAGCACGCGCGGGTCGACGCGGCCGCGAACGCGTTGCGCATCCTGCCGGATCGCGGCGGCGCGGCTCTCGTCGGCGGCGATGCGCGACGACAGTTCGCGCTGGCGCCCGGTGAGTGCGGCCAGCTGCCATACCGTGAACACCGTGAGCAGCCCCAGCACGACGGCGAGCCCCACGAACGCGACCTGCACGGCGCGCTCGTTGTAGAAGGGCCGTGTGGAGAGGTTGCCGCGCAGCATCACGCCCCCATCTCGCGCAGCACGAGGCCGGCCGGCGGGGCGACCTGGGCCACGAGGGCGTCGGAGGCCTGCAGCCGATCGCCGAATGTCGCCACGCCGTCGAGCGTGAGCATGGTCACCGGCGCGTCGACGAGCAGCGCGAGCTCGCGTGCGAGATCGTCGCGCTCGTCCACGTCCGGTCCGGCCGCAATCACGATGCGCGCCAGACCCTGGCCGCCGAGTCGATCCTCGTAATACATGCGCGTCTGGTGCACCACGTCGGGCAGCGACTCGTTGGCGTCGGCGGGGCGGGTGCGGAAGAAGATCAGCCCCCCGTCGCGCACGAGCGCCACCGAGGCGTAGCCCGCCGTGACGTGGACCAGCAACGCGTCCTCTGCCGGCGCGCCGCCCAGCAGTGTGAGGTTGACGACGTTGAACGTCGCGAGATCCACGGTGCCGGCATGCAGCCCCGCCGCCGCACAGACCGATTCGTACTCGGCCACGATGCCCTGACGCATCGCCGCCACCGCGATGGTGAAGCCGCCGCCCAGTGCGGGGCCACGCGAGAACGCGATCTGCGCCTGTTCGACCGGGAACGGCATCGTCTTGCGCAACTGCAACCGGATGAGTTGATCGAGGTCGCGCGCGTTGACCGGCACCTGCTCGAACGAGAGCAGCGACACCTTGGCGGCAGTGTCGGGCACCGCGAGCGCGACGCGCCGGTGGCGTCCGCCGATCTGGTCGAGGACGCTGCGGATCGCCCCGACGCACGTCTCACGGTCGACGATGTTGGCAGCCGTCAGCGAAGGCACGAGGGCGCCGTCAGGGAGCGGGGCCGAACCGACGGCCCGGATTACCGGCGTGCCGCTGCCGCGCTCGGCGAGCACGGCGGTCACGCGCCGCGCATCGAGGTGGAGCCCCAGCGTCGGCGGGGATGTCTGGAGCCAGGCAGGCAGCGGCGACATGGGTCAGTCGACGAAGGTGACCTTGTTGATCTCGCGCAGGGTCGTCTCGCCCGAGAGGACACGCGAGACCGCGGACTCGCGCAGGAACCGCATGCCCTCCTCGCGCACCGCACGCTTGATCTCGGAGTTGGGCCGGCGCGCGAGAATCATGTCACGGATGGTGTCGGTGAGATCGAGCAGTTCGCAGATCGCCATGCGTCCCCGGTACCCCGACCCGTTGCACTCGAGACAGCCGGCCCCTTCGTAGAACGTGTGTGTGTGCGCGAGCGTCGGGTCCATCGCCGCCTCGCGCAGCTGCGCCTCGGTGATCGTCGCCGGCCGCTTGCAGTCGTCGCAGATCTTGCGCACGAGGCGCTG
>JAEYZV010000564.1 GCA_023427865.1 Acidobacteriota bacterium | reverse complement strand
GCTGCCTTGTCCAGGAGCGAGCGATAGAGCTCCGCATCGATCTTCGGCGTGCGGGCGAGGATCCAGAGGTTCTTCCGGTCCGACGTGCCGACGACCGAGTAGTCGTAGTCGGGCCCCAGCTGGATGATCTGGTAGTCGCCCCATACCATCGGCAGGAAGCTCAGCCAACCGGGCGCGAAACGCACCTCCAGGACGGACGGGGGTTTGCCGTCGACGCGGCGCGCCACGCCTTCGGCGACGCTCACCGTACCGTCCTTCTGGACACAGCGATTCACGACCGTGATCCGGCCGTCCGGCCGCAGCGTGTAAGTCGCCGTGACGTCACGGGCGCAGTCTTCCTGGTAGCGGAACGGCAGGCGGGCGATTTCGTACCACTTGCCGGTGTAGCGTTCGAAATCGACCTGCGGCACCACGTCCAGCGGCTTCTCCTGCGCGCGCAGCGTCTGTGCCAGCAACGCCGCTCCCCCTGCGGCCACCGCCAGCAGTCCGATCGCACGCATCAGCTTGCGTCGCATTCGTTTTCTCCTGCAGCCCCCGCTTCAATGACAATGCCAGGGGCAGGCTTGCGGCGCCGTCCAGATTACGGCAATACCTCGACCGTCACGACGACTATACGCAGCTGTATGTCCGCCGCGACAATGGCGCCAACGTGCTCACCTGAGGAGGCGTTGCGCCCCTCTAGGAACGTACCGCATCGCGCTGGGCAAGTCGGCGGGCGAACTGGTTTCCACCGCGGACATTGCGCTCGCTGGGCGCTCCTTCGGCAAGTAGACCGCACCCGGATTCACGACGGCACTCCCGGCCGTGGCTGGCCGCGTGCACACATTCCGCCTCTACCGGCGAGGCAGGACCGTTCCCGCAGGTGTGGGCGTCCTCTTCAGCGGCTGAGGCACGAACGCATCGTCGCGATTGAATAGAAATCGCGAGATGTTACGCAGCAACTCGGCCGAGTGGCCCTGACGGCAGTTGGCCGACGCCAGCGCATTCAGATACCTCCTGAATGTCGGGTAGCGACCGGCGTCGGTTCTACTGAACGACAGCTGCTGCGAGAGGAACTGGGGAGTGTAGCCCGCCGCCTGCAGTCCAATCAGCTCGCGCGCGAGCACCCGTGGAGTGTCCTGCGTCCTGTCCCAGAGCAGCTCGGGGTGAGTCCTGAAGAACCCAATCCAGTCGTCTGCGGTACTCGTCGCCCTGCGCTCGAAGGCCGCACGGGTCCTGCGGAAGGTGAAGTAGGTATCGGCCGAGTCTTCAGCCAGGTGAAACTCGTGCCCTGCGTGTGCGCCGCCGAGGATGAACGCGTCGTTCAGCAGGGGCGTCCACGTACGGTCGCTGAGAATGCTGCCTGTGCCGGTCACCTGGGGCGCGTCGGCGAGCCCGGGTGCCAGGCGCTGGATCTGGCGCACGCGTTCGAGCTCGGCCACGAGGGCCTTCTCCTGAGGATCCGTGGGACTTGCCTGCGAGGTCACGCCGAAGTTCGCCACGAGGGCCTCGTCCTTGCGAATCTTCGCTCCTCCAAGAATCAGCATGCCCAGAGAGGACCGGTTCGCGCAGTTGTAGAGTCTCCAGGCATTCAGGACATCGGTCCGCGGATCCTGGCTCCACCAGGTACACCAGCGGTTGAAAGGACTCTGCCGGTAATCTCCGCACTCGTTCAACGCGTGAACGAACTGAAAATGACTCCAGTTCACGAGACCTCCCCTCGCGCTCCCGGACCCGATCGGCAAACTCGTGCGTGTACGCGCGCCAGTGTAGACCACCCCGACCATTCGCGCGATGCGATTCACGCCGCAGGGGGCTCGCAATGAACGAGGACGCGGCGGGCCACCCACGTCGCACCCGGGCCTACAATCGGGCCATGCGGTACACACTGCGGGTGAACGGTGCGACGCACGAGGTCGACGCGGACCCGACCGACACGCTCCTGTCGGTGCTCCGTGACGACCTCGGACTCACGGGCTCCAAGTACGGCTGCGGGGAGGGCCAGTGCGGCGCCTGCACCGTGCTGCTCGACGGCCGGGCGGTCCGCTCGTGCGTGACGCGGGTGTCGGCAGTCGCGTCGAGGCCGGTCACCACGATCGAGGGCCTCGCCGAGGGCTCGCGACTGCACCCCGTGCAGCAGGCGTTCCTCGAGACCGAAGCGCTGCAATGCGGCTACTGCACACCCGGCATGATCATGGCCGCCGTCGGGTTGCTGCGCACCACGCCGTCGCCGACCGACGAGGAGATCACGCGGGCGATGAACGGCAACATCTGCCGCTGCGGCACCTACTCGCGCATCGTGAAGGCGATCCGGTTGGCCGCCGATCGGATGCGGCCGGCGGGCAGCGCGGGAGCGGCGCGATGAGCGTGCGCGGCGATCACCGGCCCGACATCGAGGTCGATCGCCACGAGCTCGTCGAGCCTGCGCGCTATCGGTTCGCGCTGGAGCGGCGCGCGTTCCTTCGCGTGTTCGGCGCGATGGGCGGCGGCCTGGCCGTCGTCGCCGCGATGCCCGCACGCGGGCAGGAGAGCGGACGCGGAGGCGCACGCGGATCGGCAGCGGCCGACGTCGCCGCATGGCTCCATGTGGGAGCGGACGGCCGCGTGACCGTCTGTACCGGCAAGACCGAGATCGGGCAGAACATCCGGACCTCGCTCGCGCAGGCCGTTGCCGAGGAACTGCGGGTGCCGCTGGACACCATCTCGATGGTGATGGCCGACACCGCGCTCGTGCCCTACGACGCCGGCACGTTCGGCTCGCAGTCGACGCCGCGCATGGCGCCGGTGCTCGGACGCGCCGCAGCCTGCGCTCGCGAACTGCTCATCGATCGCGCCGCCGCTCGCTGGCAGGTTCCGCGCGCGTCGCTCGCTGCGCAGGACGGCCTCATCACTGGCGGCACCCATACGGCGACCTACGGCGAACTCGCCGCCGGCGCCGAACTGACCGGAGTCGTTGCGGCAGACACGCCGCTCACGCCACGCGCGGGGTGGCGCGTGCGCGGCACGACGCCGCTGAAGGTGAATGGCAGCGCGTTCGTGACCGGTGCGCATCGCTTCACCGCCGACATGGTCCGCCCGGGGATGAAATACGGGCGGGTCGTGCGGCCGGAGGGCTACGCAGGCGCGCTCGAGGCCGCCGACGACGAGGCGGCGCGGTCGATGGCTGGTGTGAAGGTCGTCCGCGACGCGGACTTCGTTGGTGTCGTCGCCGACGACGAGCGCGACGCGAGGCGAGCAGCCGCCGCCATTCGAGCCACATGGCGCGCCGCGCCCGGCCAGCCATCGTCGGCAACGCTGTACGACCACCTGAAGCGGCATACGCCTGGCGCTTCGCCAGGACGCGGCTCGCAGCCAATCACCAGCGGCGATGTCACGGCCGTGCGCGTCGGGGCCGCGCGCACGTTCCGGGCAAGCTACCGCATTCCGTACATCGCGCACGTGCCCATGGAGCCGCGATCGGCCGTGGCCGAGTGGACCGATGGCCACCTGACGGTCTGGTGCGGCACGCAGCGGCCCTTCGGCGTCCGCAGCCAACTTGCCGAAGCGTTCCGCCTTCCCGAGGATCGCGTCCGCGTGATCGTCCCCGACACGGGGTCGGCGTATGGCGGCAAGCACACGGGCGAACACGCCATCGAGGCGGCGCGGCTCGCCAGGGGTGCCGGTGCGCCCGTGCGGCTCGTGTGGTCGCGCACCGAGGAGTTCTCCTTCGGCTATGCACGGCCCGCGGCGGTGATCGACGTCAGCGCCGGCATCGACGCGAACGGGCGGCTGCAGGCGTGGGAGTTCGACACATGGAACGCGGGCGGGGCCGGGATCCGCACGCCGTACGACGTCGCGCACCAGCGGATCGAGTTCCACCCGTCGGAGTCGCCGCTGAGGCAGGGGTCCTACCGAGCGCTCGCAGCCACCGCGAACCACTACGCCCGCGAGATGCACATGGACCGCATCGCCCGCGAAATGAATCGCGACCCCGTGGCGTTCCGGCTCGATCACCTGTCCGACGATCGGATGCGCGCCGTACTGGAGGCCGCAGCGGACCGCATTGGATGGCAGGACCGGGCCGCTGCCAGGCGCGTGGGCATCGCCTGCGGCACCGAGAAGGGCAGCTACGTGGCCACCGCCGCAGAAGTGTCACCGAGTGCTGACGGGTTCACGGTCGATCGGATCGTCGTGGCGTTCGAGTGCGGCGCGGTCGTCCACCCGGACGGTGTGCGGAACCAGGTGGAAGGCGCGGTGGTGCAGGGGCTGGGCGGTGCGCTCTTCGAGGCGCTCGAGTTCGCCGATGGACGCCTGACGAACGGGACGATGGCGAAGTACCGGGTCCCCCGCTTCCGCGACGTGCCCCGCATCGACATCGTGGTGATCGACCGCCACGATCTGCCGTCCGCCGGTGCGGGCGAGACCCCGATCGTGTGCGTGGCGCCGGCGATAGGTTCAGCGGTGCGACGGCTCGGGCGTGTGGCCGACGGCCTGCCGGTGACCCTCGTCACCTGACGTCGACGCCTCGCCCCGCATCTCGTGCTCGAGCGCCAACGCACGCGACTCGTCACCCCGCCGCCTGGCGAGCCGGGCCAGGCGCGCCAGGATGGGACGTACGTCCTCGCGCGCACCAGCCGTTGGTGTTCGTGAGGCGATGTCGCGGGCGATGTCCAGCGCTTCTCCGTAGCCCCGCTCCGCCTCCTCGAGCGCACCGCGTTGTTCCGCGATGTCTGCCAGCCAGTAGCGCGACGACATCAGGTTGCGCCAGTCGGCGGGCGTCCCGTACGACTCGGCAAGCTGCAGGTCGAGCCGGAGGCGGTCCTCGAAGATCTGGACGGCACGATCGGTCGCGTCGAAGAGAATCGCGAGCTTGCCGAAGCGCTCCAGCGTGAGCGACAGGCCGCGCAGAATCCGCGGGCTCGGCGCCCGCTCCGCGAGATCGTTCGAAATCGTGAGGCTCTCCCGATACGCGGCCTCCGCATTCTCGAAGTCCTCCCTGGCCTGTGCCGCATCGCCGATCATGCGCAGCAGATTGGCCAGGTCGTCGCTGGCCGCCGGCGTTCCGAGCCGCGCCGCCGCAGGACGCCTCAGAGTCACCGCCTCTTCGAGCAGGCGTTGGGCCGCCTGCACGTCCCCGGCGTCGAGCACGAGGCGGGCAAGCCGTTCCAGCACGAGTGCACGGCGCACCGCGCCGCCCGGATCCCGCTCGGGATCGACGACAGGATCAAGGAGTTGCGCGCGCTCCTCATAGAGCGCACGGGCTCGGTCGACCTCCCCGGCGGCAGACGCGAGGTCGGCCAGGGCGACGAGGCAGAACCCGAGGTCCTCGCGGGCCTGCGGCGACGGGTCACGCTCGTGCAGCGTGCGCGCCATCGCGAATGCCTCGTCGTAGTCCCGCTCTGCGGACCCCAGGTCGCCACGCAGCCGTGCGAGGTCTGCCACGTTGCAGAGCGACACCATGAGGTCGCGCTCCGCGAACGCCGAGGCCGCGCGGCCGGCCGACTGACGATCGATCCCGAGCGCATCACGGAACGCGCGCTCTGCCGCGTCCAGGTCCCCGGCACCGCGAGCGGTTTGCCCGTATGCCTTCAACAGGAACGCGAGGTCGTCGTCGGTCTCCTCAGGGGCGCCTGACGTCCGGCGCTCGCGTCGGACGTCGATGGCCGTCCCGAGGACTGCGCCGGCATCGGCGAATGCGCCCTGTTCCCGCAAGTGCTCCGCAGCGAGGTAGTACAGGTAGTAGTGCGTGCACGCGGGGTCCAGGTCGACGAGGGCGCCCACGAGGCGCGCGAAGAATCGTCGGGCCGTCTCGTACTCGTGCTGTGCCTGGAACTCCGCTCCCAGGCGTGCAAGCGCGTACGCCACGCGCTGCCGATCGAGGGGAACATCGGTGTCGGCCAGCACACGGCTGGCGAGCAGCCACACGCGAGTCCTCGTGGCGTGCGGCGCGCTGTCGAGGCCGTGCGCGTCGTCGAGGTGACGTCGGACGGTTGCACGGAGGGCCTCGGCGACTTCGTCTTCGTCGAACTCGTTCGGAAGGCTGGCGGCGGCGACCTCGTGAAAGACGCGCTGCGCGAACGTGCCGAGATCCGCGTCGTGGCGATGGATGAACGCGTGCGGATGCTCGGCGCGGGCCAGCGTCGATCGGTCGGCTGCCACGCCGAGCCTGCCGCTCACCTCGGCGACGATGCCGGCGATGAACTCCTGGCCTTGTGCGCTCGCCAGTAGCAGGGTGCCGCGCACGTCGGCTTCGATCGATCGCAGGCGCTCCTCGACGAGATCGTGAAGGCTGACCGCACGGTCCATCACGGTCGCGAGTCCCCGGGCAGTGAGCGGCATTTCGAGGCGGCGGCCTTCGAAGAGCCGCTCGTTGCGTTCGCAGAAGCGCACGACTTCGTCGAGGTAGCGTGGATTGCCGCCGGATCGTTCGACGAGCGCTGCCCGTTGGTCGGCGGTGAGCCCTGGCAGCGCGCACTCCAGCACAGGGGCCAGGTCGTCGACCGGCGGGAGCAGCACGTGCGACCAGTTCGCTCCGAGGCTCCCCGCGTGCGCGGCGATCACACCCGCGACGGTGTCTGCCTGCCCGCAGCCGACGTGCTGGTTCCACTCGGCCGTCCAGTAGGTGACGAGGAACAAAACGCGCCAACGATTGGCGATCGAGGCGGCGAGCATCTTCTCGAGGAATGCGACGACCGACGGGTCGCCCCCGGAGAACTGGCCATCGTCCAGCACGATCACCGCCGGTACGCCGATGCCGTCATCGCCATTGCGGGACAGGAGCACGCCGAGGTCCGACACGACACGGGAGGCGAGGTCCTCGCGCTGCTGCGCTTCAAGTTCTTGCACCGAGCCGGTGGGACTCTCTTCCAACCATCGGCGCGCGTGCTGTCCAACCTCGATCGCTCCCTCGCCGAGTGTCTTGAAGAGCCCGGCGAAGGGGACCACGTCGATCGCAAGGTCCAGCGCGACCTTGCCCACCGCGATGCCGGCGTCCCGGCGCGCCACCGCTCTGCGGCGGGTACGGTGGACGGGCTCGAGATGGGGGCGCAGCGTTTCGAGTGACGATGCGAGCTGGCCCGCAACGGCCTGGTTGCGCGCTCCGGGATCGGGCAACCGGATGCCCCACCACAGGAATGGCGCAGGCTTCGTGTTGTTGCAGGCGTCGGCCGGGGGATTCAACTGCAGGTTGTCGTCCACCATCCCGAGGTCATCGGGCCAGTAGCCGTCCGGATCCGGCTGATCCTCGGAAGTTGCGAGAACCCGGTAGAACTCCTGCACGAGGCGCGTCTTCCCCAGGCCCGACTCGGCCACCAGCGTCACGAGGCGGGGTGCGTCGGCGCCCTCGCGCGCAACGGCGTCATACGCGCGGCGGAGCACCTGGAGCTCCCCTGCTCGTCCACAGAACACACGCGACACGTTCCCTCTCGATCGTGGCCGGCTCGGAGCGCCGGCCATTCCTTCATCAGCCGCCTGCGGTACTCGCGCGGCTGTCCCCGTCCCGGCCGTCGGACGCTTCGACGGTCGGCGTCGGACGCTTCCAGGTTCGGAGTGTGGGCGCTTCCTACCGGCGATCCAGCTGCTTCACGAAGACGTTCGCGAACTCGACGCGCGCGTTGAGCGGCACGAGGCCGATGCGGCCGCGGCGCGGCAGATCCGGCACCAGCTCGTCGACCGTCTGCTGGCCGTTCACCGATGCGGTGACACGATTGCCGACGATTCGCTGCACGACGCGGTTCCACTCGCCGACGGGGCGCGCGTTGGGCACCGGCAGCGGCGCAACGATCGCACGCAGGTCCCGCCTGGCCAACTGGCGCACACCGGGCCCTTCGGCCGGCGGCGCCTCGTCGTCCACGAGCCGCCAATCGGCAATCACCTCCACGTCGCCGAACTCCTCGGCAGAGACCAGCGCGTCACTCGCGGCGGCACCGCCCGCTGGCTCGTGCGCAATCCGCCAGTCGTTGGTGCGCCAGCGTTCGCGGTACGCCGGCGGCACCTGCCAGTTCGTGAACGTCTTGCCATCGTAGAGGGCCACGTGCCCCTCGTACGCGGCGGCAACCTGCGCCGCGGTCAGCGGCGTCGGCGATGGCGGCAGCTCGCGGACCCGGATGTTGCGGAACAGCACCGGGGCGCCTTCGGACTCGAGCGCGATGTAGCCCTTGCGCGGCGAGATGTCGTAGCCGCCCGACACCTCCTTACCATTGACCGCGAGCTTCAGGGTGCCGTTGTTGGCGGTGATGCGGTAGTGGTTCCACTCGCCCGGTCCCTTCGCGCGGTGCTCGCTCGGCAGGGAACGCATCGCGCCCTTCGGGTGCGGACGATCGGGGGTGAGTACCGCGCCGTGAATCGCGAACACGTCGCCGTGGCTCGTGTAGGTGTCCGAGTTGCGGCCATCGAGTACCTGCACCTCGATCGCCCGCAGGAACGGCTGGCCGCGGGCGGGCAGCGCGTCGGCCCAGACGAACACGCCGGCGTTGCCGCGCGGCTGCAGGTGCTGATACTCGAGCTCGAGCACGAAGTTCTCGTACATGCGCTCGGTGCGGATCTCGCAGATGGGGACGCCGCTGACGGCGATGACGCCATCGCGCACGCGGAAGGTGTCGGGGGCGCAGTTGATGTTCACCCACCCATCGAGCGTGCGGCCGTCGAACAGCGGCACGAAGGCCTCGTCGCGCTGCGCTGCCCCGATGCCGAGGGCCACTGCAAGCACCATCGCAAGCTTGTGCATGCGCGGAAGTGTAGTGCAGGCGGCGCGCTGACCGTCGGGCGAGGGCTCGACGGCTACGTAGGGGCGAGCGCCGACCCCGGCAGCGACGTACCGCGCGCTGGCGCCGACGCCGCGGCAGCCGCGGCCTCCATCTCCGCGCGGCGGAGCGGCGGCACGAACCCGCTCAGGTATCTCACCAGGTACGGGTCGGTCGTCGTGCGCATCGCCTCGACACCACCCTGGAAATACACGAGGCCGTCCTTGAGCACGACGAACTCGACCTCCTCGATCTTGCGTTCGTCGGCCGGCACGACCGCGATACGTCCATCCACGAGCACCGCCTGATGGCTGGCGATGTAGAACGCGTCCTCGAGCTGGTGGGTGACGAGGATCGAGGTCACCCCTTCCAGGTCGCGGAGCTTGAGGATCTCGGCGTCGATGGTTTTCGCCGTAATCGGATCGAGACCGGACGTGGGCTCGTCGAAGAGCAGCAGCCGCGGCCGTGCGGCCATGGCACGGGCGATCGCCACGCGCCGCCGCTGCCCCCCTGAGAGCTCGGACGGCATGCGCTCCATGAACTCACCGAGGCCGACGAACCCGAGGACCTCCTGCACCCGCTGCAGCACCTCCTCGAGCGGCATGTCGGTTTCCTCATCGAGCTTGTAGCCGACGTTCTCGGCCACCGTCAGCGAGTCGAAGAGCGCCGACTCCTGGAAGAGCATGCCGATGTCGTCGCGCACGTGCATCAACTCGGCCTCGCTCAGGTCGTCGATGCGCCTGCCGTTCACGTGCACGGTGCCGCAGTCGGGACGGATGAGCCCGAGGATCATCTTCAGGAGGACCGACTTGCCCGATCCGCTGGCGCCCACGACGATCCTCATGCGGCCGTGCGGCACGCTGAAACTCACGTCGCGCAGTACCAGCGTGTCGTCGAAGATCTTGCAGATGTGGCTGAACTGCACCGCTGGCGCGTCATCGCGTGCCTCCGAGCGGCCGTGCTCATCGCCCTCACGCGTCCGCGGTGGCGTCCACGGAGACCAGTTCGCCGACCGCCGCAACCACCTGACCATCGTCTGTCGCCTCCAGAGTTCCGTTCATT
>JAEYZV010000328.1 GCA_023427865.1 Acidobacteriota bacterium | reverse complement strand
CGGCCGCGGTCGCCGCGCCGCGCGAGGAGGCGATCGCGCTCGTGCGCGGCTACGTGGCGGCGCGCAACACGTCGCACGCGTCGGGCATCCGCAGGGTGTGGCCCGGAGTGGACGACGTGCACATCCGTCGGGTCACGAGTGCGTTCTCGGCGCCGTTGACGCTCGCCGCCTGCGACGTGGATGCCGTCGACGCGACGCGGGCGGTGGCGCGATGTCGGTTGACGCAGCCCGGGTCAGTGGGAGCTTACGCGGCGTCCGAGGCGCTGACCGTGCGGCGCACGTTCGTCTTCGACCTTGCGCGGCAGGGCGGCGACTGGGTTATTGTCGGGCTTCGCGAATGAGCGTAGTATGCAGACCCACGTAACACCGCGCGAGCGTCGGACGGCGGCCGGACAGGTCGCCGTCGAGTGGTTGATGGTGGCCGGGATTTTGACGGCGGTAGCCATCATCCTGACCGGCATGTTCAAGCCGATTCTCGTGGACATGGTGCGCCTGCTCGCCCGCAGTGTCCGGACGGTGGGGCTGTGAGCCGACGATTCACCTGTCGGCGCGGCCAGACGGCAACCGAGTACCTGATGATCGCCGGCCTGATGACGGCGATGCTGATCGTCCTCACGTCGATCATCGTGCCGACCATGAAGACCATCGGCGCCGAGGTGGTCAAGCACGTCGTGCTGCACCTTTCGAGCCCTCCGAAGGACGAGGACGCGCCACCGCCGCCGTGTCCGGAGTTCGTCGAGCCCGAAGACGGCGTTGAGTGTCAGTAAACAGGGCCCGCGGGGCCAAGGAGAATGCATGGAACCCACCACGAGTCAGAGCGGCATGATCCGGACCATTCGTCGCCACGTCGAGGCGCGGCGGCTTCGGCGCGAGGACGGGCAGACGCCCACCGAGTACCTGATGATCGTCGGCATCATGGCGGCCGTCATCCTCATCGCGTTCGTCGCGTTCTTCTGGGAATCGCACGTGAAGCCGGCGGCTCAGACCTGGTCGGGACAGGCCGCGGGCGCGATCAAGTCCTCCGAAGGCAAGCAGACGTCGCCGAGCAACTAGGCGTCGTGTCGGGGGAGATCGTGGGGGAGCGCGGCAGGAGGGTCCTTCGACACGGGCGCAGCGGTCAGGCGGCGCTCGAGTCGATGATGATGATGGGGTTCCTGCTGCTCCTCGTGTTCGGCCTGATGCACCTGGTGATGCTCGCCGTCACGCGTTACATGGTGACGTACGCCGCGTTTGCGGCCGCGCGCGCCTCACTCGTGGGCCACAGCCCGCAGCTGGCTGCCGAGGCGGTACTGGCCAACATCGACTGGTGGCTGGATCAGGGCAAGGACGTGCCGGTCGAGGTCACTTACTCCTTCCAGGGCACCACCTCCGGCTGGCAGGTGAGGACGTACGTCCCGTTCGGCCTGCCGATCTACGAATGGATCGAGCCGCAGGGCATGGAGATCGTCGCATTCGCGCCCAACCAGTCGCAGTCCAACGCACCGAGCGGTGGCGACAATGACTAGCGAGCGCGGCCAGACCACGCCGTTCTTCCTGTGTTTCCTCGTGCTGATGACGGTGATGGTCGGCACGATGGTCAATGTCGGCCAGGCCATCAACCGCCGCATGGCCCTGCAGATTGCCGCCGACGCCGGCGCCTGGACGGGCGCCACCAACATGGCCATCGGCATGAACGCGCTCGCCGAGGTCAACGACTGGCGTCACGATCTCGAGCCGGTGGCGGGCATCGGCGTGCCGGTGGCCGGACTGGTCGGCCTCGACGAGGTGATGAAGACGATCTTCGAGGTCGGCACCACCATCGTCAACTTCGTCGACATCGGCATCCAGCTCGGATACACGAAGATTCCCTACGACGAAGCGGCACGCGTCACCTGGTACAACAACCAGGACCTGTTCCCCGGCGAGCAGCTGGAATGGTACGAGGGGTTCCGCCCGGGCCTGATCTCGAGCGGCGAGGATCTGGTGAGCGACGAGATGCCGTTCTCGAAGTCGCGTCCCACGATCTGCACCGACCAGCCGTTCCTCTCCGAGACGTTCTTCCTCCTGCCGTGCCTGGTCGACATCGAGCCGATCTACAACACCGTCTACTACGTCGAACCCTGCTTTCCCCTGGGCTACTGCCCGGCCTCGTACAAGTACGTGAAGTGGTACGAGAAGACCGAGGAGATCATCTCGTTCGTGTGGGTGGTGCGCGCGCCCGAGGCCGCGCCGATCTTCAACCCGTTCGGCGTGTTCGGCGACGATGCGATCCCCGCGATGACGGCGGCAGCGCACGCCAAACCTGCGGGCGGCAACATCGAGGAGGGCGAGGACGAGTACCGCGTGCGGATGGAGCCGCTCACCGCCGCCGCGATGTACCTGAGTCCGCAGGCGGCGTTGCAGGGGGGCAACTATGACGACTTCTTCGAGACGTGGCGCCGTGTCTTCTACTGACCGGCGAGGCCGCTCCGGCCAGGCCACGATCGAGACGATGCTCATCGCCTTCCTCGGCGTGGCGTTCATGGCCGTGACCTTCCAGCTCTATCTGGCCAATCGCAGCGTCTCGCGCACGCTCACCGAGGTACACGGGGCGATGCTGACGGGGTTCTGGGAGTACAACGACAAGGGCACCAAGTACGACCGCGAGACGGTCAAGGTGATCTGGACCAAGCAGCACGGCGTGCCGTCGGCGAGCGCCGTGCCGCGCGTCGGCCTCCTCGAGGACGTCCTGCCCGAGGATCTCCACATCTACAGCCACTGGGTCGAGCAGCACGGCGACCCCGACGACGACTGCGAGCCGAGCAGTCCGCCCTGTAAGCGGACGAAGGCGGGCGGCGGCCTCGACGCCGGATCGCCATGGGACCTGGCGATCGACGGCCTCGAGGAAGTCGGATCCGGCGATTACTTCGGCTGGCTGGCCTACAACGGCGAGTCGGCCATCCTCGACCTCACCGGCGTCAAGGGCACGCTGCAGGACGTGCAGCAGGCCGCGCAAACCCTGAACAAGATCGAGGACTGCATGGACGACTTCGTGGGGTGCGCGACGTCGTGCGTCTTCGGCGACTGCCCCTGGGACGACTGACATGGGCGCGCCCGTTCGTTCGCTCGTCGTCAGCTGCCCCGTTCACTGAATCGAATCCCTATGTCCGGTCGCGCCAAGCTCCTGCTCTCCCTCGTCCTCGGTGTCCTCGCGGTGTTCCTCGTGTACGTCTACGTACGCGGGCTCGAACGCCAGTTGTACGAGGAAGTCGACATGCAGAACGTGGTCGTCGCGCGGGAGGCGATCGCTGCCGGCACGGCCATCGACCAGGCACTCGTGCAGCGGGTCTCCGTGCCGCGCAAGTACCGCCAGCCGCAGACCTTCCCGGCCGTGGAGGAGGTCGCCGGCCGCGTGGCCGTCGTGCCGATCGCCGCCGGCACGCAGGTGAGCGGCAGCATGCTCGCCGATGCGGGCGCCGAGGCACTGTCGTTCGAAGTGCCACGCGGACGGCGTGCGGTGGCCATCACCGTGACCGACGAGACCGGCGTCGGCGGCCTCATCCGGCCCGGCAACTTCGTGGACATCGTCGGCACGTTCGAGTTCGGCCGGCCGGTCGGCCTCCAGAACGGCCGCATGCAGTACGCCGACGAGCGCACCGAAGTGCGCACCATGATGCAGAACGTGTTCGTCGTCGCCGTCAACAAGGAGCTGCGCCGCGAACGGGTGCAGTCGGAGACGGCCGGGTCGTCGGGCGGGCAGACGCAGGCCGCGCGCGAACGCACCCTGCGCACCGTCACGCTGCTCGTCGACCCGGCGCGCGTGCAGGAGCTGATCCTCGCGCAGCAGGTCGGCGACCTGACACTGGCGCTGCGGTCGTCGCTCGACGACAGCGCCGTGCAGCTGCCGCACCTCGATCCGCTGCAGCTGCTCAACGTACAGATCCCGGTCAAGCCGAAGGCGCGGCCGATGCAGTCCTTCCGCGACGTCGGTCGCGGCCTGTTCTAAGGAGGCGCCATGCTCGTGGGTCTCGCGCGCCTGCGCACCCTCGCCCTCGTCCTGTTCGCCCTGGTCGCCACCGCGCCTGCGGTCGCCGCGCAGCCGGTCCGCGAAGAGCTGACGATCTACGTCAACGAGGTCACGACCTGGACGCCAGGCTACGCGATGGGCGACATCGTGCTCGGTGCGCCCGCCACGGCCGGCTACGAACCGATGGCCGGGCGGCGGCAGTTGATGCTGCGTGGCAAGAAGACCGGGCGCACGACGCTCAACATCTGGGACCAGCGCAAGGTGCTCCGCCACGAGATCACGCTCGTGGTCACCACGCGCGAGGCCGAGGTCGTCGAGGAGGACCTGAAGAAGCTGCTGGCACCGTACCCGAGCGTCGTCATCGCGCGACTCGCCGGTGAGCTGCTGCTCACGGGGACCGTGGCCACGCAGGACGAGCTGACGGCGGTGACCAACCTCGCCCGCGTGGCCAAGGTGCAGTCCACCGTGCGCCTGGCGGCTGCCGCGCGCCCGACCTACGGCACGACGACCTCACCTGTCACGACTCCCGGTGCGACGACTCCGGGCGGCGGCGGCGCGACCAGCGGCACGCCGGCAGCGGAGGCCGCGGCGCCCACGACCGTGCAGTACGAGCTCGAACTGTTCGAGGCGAGCGTGCAGTTCAAGACGGGTGAGTACGGCCGCGGCGTCGAGCCGTCCGGCCGCAGCCTGTACAAGGGCAAGGTCTCGGCGCCGATCGGCGGCGAGGGTGAGATCTTCATCGGCGGTCCGGCGATCGACCCGAAGAACCGCAAGGGCGACAAGAACGACAAGGCCGCGGCACAGAACGCCGACACGGGCATCCGACTGACGGTGCGGCCGCGACCCGGGCAGCGCGGCAGCCTGGTCACCGGCGTGGAGGTCGAGACGAACGTGCCGCTGGAGTACAACCTGTACGACCCGGAGGTCTGGCGGCGATCACGCTACTCGTTCGGCACCACTGACGGCATCCCGTTCGCGGTGTCGGGCAACGACCTGCTGGCGGCGCCGGCCATCGCCGGCGGCATGAGCGCCGTCGGGAAGGGCACTCGCGTGGCGCAGTCGGCGTCGGGCGTGCCTGGCGCGAGCCGGAGCGGCCTGCAGTACGTGCCCGTCTTCGGCAGCCTGTTCGGATCCAACAACTACAAGTCGAAGAAGACGCAGATTCTCGTCGTCTTCCGGCCGACGCTGACCTCCGAGGCGCAGCCCTGACGCCATGGCACGCCTCAAGGTCATAGGCGTCGCGGCGGGCTCGGGCGGCGCCGGCAAGACGTTCGTCGCCACCAACCTCGCGGTCGGCATCCTCCAGCAGGTGCGCGGCGGCGTGCTCTTCCTCGATGCGTCGTCGCCCTGCCCGGGCGACGGCTGCCAGAAGATGGGGCTGCCGCGCTCCAAGAGCGTCAGCGACCTGTTGCCCCTGCTCGACCGCCTGACGCCCGAGTTCCTCGTTTCGTACCTGATGACGGCACCCTCGGGTGTGCCGTGCCTGTCGCTGGTCAACGACGTCGTCCAGGCCAACGCGCTCGACCGGCAGGTGCTCGAGCAGGTCTTCAGCGTGATCGATCAGGCCTTCGACTACGTGGTGATGGACCTGTCGCTCGTGACCGGCGACGTCGGCGCGTTCCTCATCGATCGCAGCGACCTCCTGTGTCTCGTCGTCGATCCGACACCGACCGGCATCGCGCGCGCGGGACACTTCCTCGGGCTGCTGCGGGCCGCGCAGGTGCCGCCGACCGCGATCGGCATCTGCGTGAACCGCACGAACGAGCGGCTGACCGGCGCCGGTGCGTCGCAACTCGGGCCGCAGGTCCTGGCCTACCTCGCAGACCAACCCGAGACCGTCGCGTGGGTGGAAGGCAAGGGACGCACGCTCATCGAACTGCGGCCGGACGACGAACTGGCCGCCGGCTTCGCGGACCTGTCGCGCAGCTTCATCCAGCAGGCGTTCCGGCATCGCACCGAGCAGGCAAAGGAGGTCGGCGGCGAGACGCCGGCCGACGTGCGGCGAAGTCTGAAGCTGCGCATCCTGCGCCGCCTCGTCGAGGAGATCGACCTCCGCAAGGGCGATCTCGGCTATCTGCACGATCCGGTGAAGCGCCAGGAGATGCACGTGCGCGTCGAGGGCAAGCTCGTGGCGCTCGTGCAGGAAGAGGCCACCGAGGTCTCCAGACAGGACCGGCGCCAGCTCGTGAAAGAGCTGATGGACGAGGCGCTCGGGCTCGGGCCGCTCGAGGAACTGCTCGAGGATCCGAGCGTCACCGAGATCATGGTGAACCGGATCGACCAGGTGTATGTCGAGCGGAAGGGCCAGCTGACGCTGAGCAACGTGAGCTTCCTCAGCAACGACCAGCTGCGCGGCATCATCGAGCGTATCGTCGCGCCGCTCGGCCGGCGCATCGACGAGAAGGTGCCGATGGGGGACGCCCGCCTGCGCGACGGCAGCCGCGTCAACGCGATCATCCCGCCGCTGGCGCTGAGGGGCCCGGCGATCACCATCCGGAAGTTCTCGAGGAAGCTCCTCGGCATCCCCGACCTGATCGGGTTCGGCTCGATGACCGAGCAGATCGCCACGTTCCTGGGCGCCGCCGTGCATGCGCGCCAGAACATCGTCATCTCCGGCGGCACCGGGTCGGGCAAGACCACGCTGCTCAACGTGCTGTCGTCGTTCATTCCCGACGACGAGCGCATCGTGACCATCGAGGACGCGGCCGAACTGCAGCTGCCGCAGGCGCACGTCGTCTCCCTCGAGTCCCGCCCGCCGAACATCGAGGGTGAGGGCGCGATCACGATCCGCGACCTCGTGCGCAATTCGCTCCGCATGCGGCCCGACCGCATCGTCGTCGGCGAGTGCCGTGGCGGCGAAGCGCTCGACATGCTGCAGGCGATGAACACCGGTCACGATGGCTCGCTGACCACGCTGCACGCCAACACGCCGACCGACGCGCTCAGCCGGCTCGAGACGCTGGCGTTGATGGCCGGCCTCGACCTGCCGGCGCGCGCCATTCGCGATCAGATCTCGTCTGCGGTCCAGATCGTGGTGCAGCAGTCGCGGCTGCAGGACGGCAGCCGCCGCATCACCTACGTGACCGAGGTCTGCGGGCAGGAGGGCGGCCAGTTCGTGACGCGCGACGTGTTCAGGTTCGAGCAGACCGCGATGACGCCCGACGGCAAGGTGCTCGGGCAGTTCCGCCCCACGGGACACGTGCCGACGTTCGTGAAGAACCTGCCGAACTTCGGCATCCAGGTGCCCGACGAGATCTTCCTGCACCAGACGCTATGACCGCCACGATGCTGTTGCTCAAACTCGGAGGACTCGGGGTGCTGTTTGCCGCGGCCGCGCTGTTCGTGAGCGGCGGGGGCGAAGCCGTGTCGGCGTGGTGGCGCCAGCGCACGCGCACGTATGGGTCATGGATCGTCGACGAGTTCGACGCCATGTTCGAGGCAATCACCGTCGAGCGCGCGCAGGCGTTCATCACCGGCATGACGGTGGCGGGGATGCTGTTCGGGTTCCTGCTCGGCAACTCGCTCGGCGGGCGTCTGTTCTTCGCGCTGTTCCTGGCGAGCCTCGGCTACTTCGTTCCGCGCTTTTTCGTGCTCTGGCGCAGGCGCCAGCGGCTCGATCGCATCGACGACCAGCTCGTCGACGCGCTCCGCCTGATGTCCAACGGCCTGAGGGCCGGCCTCAGCCTGCAGCAGGTGCTCGAACTGGCGGTGCGCGAGACGAAGCCGCCGATCGCCGACGAACTGGCGCGTGTGGTGAAGGAGATTCACCTCGGCCGGCTGATGGACGACGCGCTCCGCCGCTTCGCCGAGCGCGTGCCGCTCGAGGACGTGCGCATCGTGGTGGACTCGATCCTCACCCTGCGCGAAACCGGTGGAAACCTGAGCGAGACCTTCGACGTGGTGGCCAACACGATCGTCGAACGGAAGAAGGTGTCCGGGAAGATCAAGTCGATGACCGCCCAGGGGATGGCCCAGGGCTTCATCATGTGCCTGATGCCTCCGGGCATGCTCCTGCTGTTCTCGTTCATCGATCCCACCTACACGGCGCCGCTGTTCGAGACCGTGCTCGGATGGGTGGTCCTCTTCCTCATCGCGGCGCTCGACCTCATGGGGCTGTGGGCGATGTTCAAGATCGTGAGCATCGACGTATGACGGCAGCAGCGTTGCCGATCGTGCGATGCCGGCAGGACGGCAGGCGCGGGCAGACGACGACCGAGTACCTGATGATTGCCGGGATCATGACCGCGATCGGCATCCTGATCCTCCTGTGGATGTACCAGCCCTGGCGGGGCACCGTACAGGACGTTGCCGATTGCGTACGGACCGATGACTGCGAGGCCGTCGGTGCGCAGTAGCGGAGACCACAGATGCTGACCGTGATGCTGCTGCTCGGGCTCGGGTGCACGTTCCTGTCCGTGGTGCTGCTCTTTGGCGGGCCACCGGCTGCCGCCGCTCGATCACGGCAGGGCGCCCCGCCGCGCGAGGTGCCGCAGGGGGCCCCGGCCGTCGTGAAGGTGTTCTTCCCGGTCATCGCCGCCTTTGCCGGGCTCGCGCGTGCCATCCGATGGCCGACGTACCGTGAGCGCGCGGCCAACGAGATCGATCGATCCGGCTGGGGCGAGGGCTTCTCGGTGGATCACCTGCTGGCGCTCAAGATCCTGTCGGCCGTGTTCGTGC
This sequence comes from Acidobacteriota bacterium, assembly GCA_023427865.1. GTDB lineage: Bacteria > Acidobacteriota > Vicinamibacteria > Vicinamibacterales > Vicinamibacteraceae > Luteitalea. The sequence continues at coordinate 1,077 of JAEYZV010000328.1, read as the reverse complement.
CCCTGTTCGGCGCGTTGCTCTTCGCGGTGCTGAGGAACCCGGCCTTCTTCCTGGCCACTGCGGTGGTGGCGTTCTTCCTGCCCGACCGCATGCTGCGCGCGAGCCGGGCGGCGCGCGAGCGGCAGATCCTGCGCGCCCTGCCGGGCGCCGTCGACGTGCTGTCACTGTCGGTCGAGGCCGGCCTCGAGTTCCTCATCGCGCTCGAGCGCCTCGTCAAGCGCGGGCTCAGCGGCCCGCTGCGCGACAAGCTGACGGCGGTGCTCAACGACATCCGCCTCGGCACGACGCGATCGGAGGCGCTGCGCGCGATGGCGGCCCGGCTCGAGATTCCGCAGCTGTCGTCGTTCGTCTCGACCCTCGTGCAGGCCGACCTGCTCGGCGCGTCGATCGGCGACGTGCTCAAGTCGCAGGCGGCCTTCCTCCGTACCGAGCGCTTCCAGCGCGCGGAGAAGGCCGGCGGCCAGGCGACGCAGAAGATCATCTTCCCGATGATGCTGTTCATCTTCCCCGCCGTGCTGCTCGTGGTCGCCGCGCCGATTGTGTTGAAGTTCATCTACCAGGATTTCTGAGGTCCACGTCGTGCGCACCCGCCGCCTGATCGTCGCCACGCCCGAGGGGGAACGCGAACTGCTCTTCATCGGCCGCCTGACGGCCGGACGGGCGCCCGAGTGCGACATCAGCATCGCGGATACGAAGATCTCCCGGCGTCACGCGGAGTTCGACGCCTCCGGCGCACTGCCGCGAGTCGTCGATCTCGGCAGCCGCAACGGCATCCTCGTCAACGGGCGGAAGGTCGCCTCCGCCGATCTCGCCAACGGCGACGTCGTGACCGTCGGCGATGCCCGCATCCGTTTCGAGGAGACCATCGTCGCCACCGACGTCCGGAAGGTGGTGTCCACGCACGCCGAGGACAGGACGGCGGTGGTGATGTCACCGGTGCCGGTCCCGACGTCTCCGGTCGACGCCGCACCCGTCGCCGACAGGACGAGCGTGCTCGCCGCGCCGGCGCTCGGCGCGTCGCCTGCCGCCGGCGCGTCCGGGGTTGCGGCGTCCGCCGTCGCCGAAGCCCCGGAAACC
>JAEYZV010000494.1 GCA_023427865.1 Acidobacteriota bacterium | reverse complement strand
ACCTACCTGGACGTTCACGTGAGCTGACGTCACCATCGGCCTTCGGCATCCGGCCGTCGGCCTTCGTGATGCGGCCTTCGGCGTCCGGCCGTCGGCCGTCGTCATTCGGCCATCGGCTTCGTCAATCGGACCTCGGCGTTCATGTGCATCGGTTTCCGTAGTCCCGACGTCGACCAGGTCGAGGCTGCGCTGGCGTGCGGTCGCAGGAGCTACGGGTTTGGCGCGAGCCTCGCGCGTGGAGCGGTTCGGTTCGGCGTGACGTGCACGCTTCCCACGTCTGGGCTGGCCCGCAACGCTTCATAGGCTCCTCGGTCGACTGCGGCGTACGATGTCGCCATGGGTGTGGCGAAGGACGAGCGGATCGCGTCGTTCTTCCAGGCGGTGCAGCGCGGCGATCGTACGGGCGTCGCCGACGCGCTGCGATCCGACCCGTGGCTGACGCGTGCGCGCGACGGTACCGGCGCCACGGGGCTCCACCATGCCGCCTTCTGCGGCCATGGCGCAGTCGTCACGCTGCTCCTCGATGCGGGCGCCGACATCAACGCCCGCGACGGCGAGTACGACGCGACGCCGGCCGGTTGGGCCATCCACGCCCTGCGCGAGCGTGGCGCGCTGCTGGCGATCGAGATCGAGGACGTGCTCTTCGCGCTCGAGCGTGGCGACCTGGCCTGGGTCGAGCGCCTCGTGACGCGGCACCCCGCGCTTCGCACTGCCGTCGATCGACAGGGCCGGCCGCTTGCACGGCATCCGGCGGTGCAGGGCGATCGGCGCGTGGCACACGTGTTCGGGCTACCGGGTCCGGACGACGGGGACGCTCGGCTGTTTGGCGTCAATTAGATTTGCCGCTTGGCGACAACTACTCTTGCCGGTGGTGGTCGAGGGCGACCGCCTCGATCTGATGGGTGACAGCAGGCGGGTCGCACGCCTGACCTGAGGCCGGCCCGCGGAGCGGGGTGGCCTCAGGAGGGCCGCTGGCGGGTGGCCAGCAGCGGTTTCGGGGGACGACCTCGGCGCGTCGGCGGTGCCACCGCCGCGCGGGTCTGCGTGCGGTCGGTGCGGAAGCTGGGCACGTCGAATTCGAGGATCACCGCATGATGCACCAGGCGGTCGATCGCGGCGGCGGTGGCCATCGGGTCCTTGAAGATGCGGTCCCACTGACTGAACACCAGATTGCTGGTCAGGAACACGGAGCGGCGCTCGTAACGCTCGGCCAGCAGCGTGAACAGCACCTCGGCCTCCTCGGGGCTCTGCTGCACGTACCCGATGTCGTCGATCAAGATCGCCTCGAAGAGATCCAGCTTGCGCAACGCACGCGGGAGATCGAGGGCGCGCTTGGCGGCGAGCAGCTCCTGCACGAGCGCGTAGGCCGGTGTGTAGAGCACCCGGTGGCCCGCCTGCACCAGCGCGTCGGCCACGGCACACAGCGCATGCGTCTTGCCGACGCCAGGCAGCCCGAAGGCCAGCACATTGGTGGCAGTCTCGAGGCACGCGCCCGTGGCCAGCTGCTGCAACTGCTGGAACAGCGGCAGCGGCAAGCGGCCGGCATCGAGTGTGTCGAAGGTCTTGCCGGGCGGGAGGCGCGCTGCCTGCCGAAAGCGCGCGATGCGGCGCTGGCGACGCTCCTCGGCCTCGAGCTCCAGCAACTCGAACAGCACCGGGAACGCGCTCGCCTGGTCCGCTTGCGTGAGCCGGGGGACCCACTCGCGCGCCGCAGTGGTGAGTCCGAACTCGATCAGCCGCTGCGTCATCTGGGTCGTCACCGCGGCGCTCATCGTGCGCCTCCGACGAGCAGCGCATCGTAGGCCGCGAGGTCGGGCACCGGGAGCTGCAGGTGTGGGACCGCGAGCGTCGGTGGGGTCACGTGCGCCTGCACGGCGCTGTAGTCGAACGCGCGCCGCTCGGCGAGCAGACCCTCAAGGGTCGCCGTGACCGTCGCTTCGCTGCTGAGCGCGGCCAAGTGCAGGATGCGCACGTACTCGACGTCGGCGCGCTCGCCGTGCGTGTCCGTGAGCGCATCGTACGCCCGCCGGAACGTGAGCGACGGAAACAGCTCCTCGCGGTAGCGATACCGCGCAAAGGCGCCTGGCTTGCGCACGAGGCTGCCGATGATGTGCCGGTAATCGATGCGATGCGCGCGTCCGCGCAGCCGCGGCATCGTCTCCACCAAGTGCCCGCCGTGCCAGACCTCCACCACGGCCGGGTGCTGGCGGACATCGACGCTGTGGCCGATCAGCCGCGACGGCACCGAGTACGTGCGGCCGGCGAGATGAATCGTGCTCCAGCGCCGGACCTGACAGGTGTACCGGGTGTAGCTCGGGATCGCCGCCGGTGGCAGGGGACGCAGATGCGGACGCTCCTCGGCCAGCCGCTCGGCGGCCGGACGATTGCGGCGGCGCTCGATGACGTCGCGCACGAACGCGGTGTACGCGTCCTCGTCGGCGAAATCGCGCGAGCCGCGCAACAACAGCGCCTGGTCGATCGCCGTTTTGGTGCGGAAGTGCGCCTGCTCGACGACGCCGTTTTCGTGCGCCTGCCGGGGCTGAATGCGCGAGGACCGCAGGCCGTAGTGATCGAGCACCGCGCGGAACCGCGACGTCAGCTGCCGACCGCCACTGCGCTTGAGCTCGTGTGTCGCGGCCGACAGATTATCGTGGCGCACCACCTGCGGGACGGCGCCGAGTGTCCACGCCGCGCCCTGCAGGCCCGACACGAGCGCCTCGAAGGACTCGCTGGGCGCCAACTCGGTATACGTCCATCCGCTGAACGACAGCACCCACTCGAACCAGAGATGCGCGAACGGCTCGCCGGCGATCGTGACGGCGAGCTCGCGGCCGTCGGTGAAATCGAGCGCGGCCTCGCGTCCGGGGATCGCGGTCTGCTCGAAGAACACCTCCTGCTCGGGGCCGTGCACCGCGCGCCATGCACGGACACGCCGCTGCAGGGTCCGCAGCTGGCCGGCCGGGTACCGCCCCGGGTGCTGCTCACACAGCCAGGTGAAGAGCGTCAGCGCCTGCAGCCGCCCCTCGCGGTCGGCTCGCAACCGCGGCTCAATCTCGGTGGCCCACACCTCGGCGAACGGGTCCGGCCGCGTCCGCCACGTCCGCTCTCGTGCCACCTGCGACGGTAACGGGCCGCTCTGCCAGGCTCGCGCCGTCCGCTCACTCATCCCCGCCGCCGCCGCTGCGGCGGCCATCGTCTTGCCGGTCATGCGCTGCTCCCGCAAGCGGCGCACCTGCCTGTCCGTGACCACACCGACCTCCGTCGGCGCAGCCTGACACGCACAGCCCGCTCGCTGAGAACCGGCAAAAGTAATCGTCGTCGGCCGGCAAATCTAATTGTCGTTAATCACACGGAGCCCTTGCGTGAGCGGCAAAGTCCGAATCCCTGCCTCTCAAGCAACACCATCTTAGTGCGGCGCCGGCACTTGGGGCCTCTCGCTGCCGAATACCAGATGACTGTGCCTTAAGAACGCCCCTGAATCGCACCAGCCGCCGCACCCCCCCGGCAGGCCGTCGAGGTCTGGTCTGCGTTTCTAC
>JAEYZV010000493.1 GCA_023427865.1 Acidobacteriota bacterium | reverse complement strand
ATGAACAGGTTGCCTCGCCAGGCCGGGAAGGCGTCGCCCGAGTAGAACTGCGCGCCGGACGGCGCGATGACCGGGTCCCAGTAATAGACCGGGTCCGTGTAGCCCTCGCGCGTCGTCGCCGCTCCCTGGATGGGCGAGCCGGAGTACTCGATGCCGAAGGCGACGATCGGCCACCCGTAGTTGTTTCCGCGCTCCACGAGGTTCAGTTCATCGCCGCCGCGGGTGCCGTGCTCGACGACCCAGAAGCGGCCGTCGGCGTCGAACGCGGCCGCCTGGATGTTGCGGTGACCCAGCGTCCAGATGCCCGGCAGCACGTCCTGCTGATCGGCAAAGGGATTGCCGGGCGCAGGGTCGCCGTCGATCGTCAGTCGCAGCACCTTGCCGAGGTGGCTCGACAACTGCTGTGCCTGGGGACGCATCGGTGTGTCCGACCGCTCGCCGAGCGTCACGAAGAGCAGGCCGTCGGGCCCGAACGCCAGCCGCGAGCCGAAATGCTTGTCGCCGTCGTAGGTGGGCTGCGTGCGGAAGATGACGCGGACCTGCTCGAGCCGGCGACGATCCTGCGACAGCACCCCGCGGGCCACGCTCGTGCCGTTGCCGGTGTCGCGCGGCTCCGAGTAGCTCCAGAAGATCACGCGATCACGCTCGAAGGACGGGCTCAGCGCGACGTCGAGCAGACCGCCCTGCCCATCGTCGTCGACAGCGGGCACACCCTGCAGGGGCTCGCCCACGCGGCCGGAGGCGTCGATGATGCGCATCCGACCGGGCTTCTCGGTGATGAGGAGATTGCCGTCGGGCAGCGGCTCGACCGCCCAGGGATGGTCGAGTGAGCGCGCCACCACCGTGACGTCGAACACGACATCCGACGTGACCTCGCAGGCCCGGTGCTGGCCGGCGAAGGTGGGCTGCTGGCCGGTCGCGTTGGCCGATCGTGCCTCGAGCGGCGGGCAATCGGGCCGGCCTGCCTGCGCCGTGCCGTTGCCCGCGCCGCCAGCGGCTTCGGCCTGTGATTCCTCCCCCGACGAGTTGCCGCACGCCGCGGCGCCGAATGCCGCAAGGCTGAACACTGCGCTGTAGACGATTCCCTTGATCCGTCGGCTCGAGTGCATGACCGGCTCCTCCGTACGCGATAGCCACGGATTGGCATGCACGATAGCTACCACCGGCCATGCCGGCACTCGACCAGGCTCGAGCGTGTGGCGATCCTGGCCGCGCATAGGCCCGCCCGCCCCTCAGGGCCGACGACGGCGGGTCAGAGGGTGGGTGGCCGCTCGCCTGCCTCGAGCTGCGCGACGGCATCGGGCTCGTCGAATGCCGGGCGAACGAACGTGCGCGCCGCGGGCACGAGCCGCTCGAGTCCTTCACCGAGGAACACCAGGTCGGCAATCATCGGCGCCGCCGCGGCGATCGACACCGCGTCCCGCTCGACGAGTGCCAGCCATGCGGCATGCGACCGCTCGATGCCCAGCAGGGCCACCTTGGCAGAGCCGGCGGCGTCCTCCGCCGCGAACTCGTCGCCGTCGGCGGCCTCGCGCACGCCTCGCAACGCGCGGTCGGTCTTGACGGCAATCATCATGTGGAACCAGGCGATGACCGCATGTGGGTCGGTCGCATCGGCGCGGCCGCGCGATGGTGCTCCGGCGAGCCACCGTGCGGCACGACGGAGGTAGTCCTCGGCGCGAGCCGCGACCTCGAGGTGGTCCTCCGGCACGTGCCCGGCCTCATCCTCATCGTCCGGCGTCGCGGGCGATCGCGGGTGCACCACGTCCTCGTCGTCGTCCTCGTCGTCCTGCCCATCGATCTCGCGTGAGGCGGTGTCGACGACCTCCGCGGCCATGAGGTTCGCCTGCATCGCGGCCGTGGATCGCAACAGCCCGGCGCCGATCACCTGGAATTGCGGGTCGAGGCTCGCGTGCAGTTCGGCGCTGGTGGCGAAGACGCGGCACCGCGACGTGAACGGGCAGGTCTCGCACCAGCGATCGCAGTAGTTGTAGATGCCGACGATGAAGCCGTCGAGGAGCTGCATGCGTGTCACTCCTTGTGCTCGGGGATCACAGGGCGACGAAGCAAGGATCGGGCCGACGTGTGGCGCTTGCCCGCGCGCGTGTTGTGACGATCGGACGTGCAGGACCTGCAAACGTGAGGCGAATGCCGGTTGCAGATCCTGCGATCACCGCGTCGAGACGACGCCGGAGGCGTGCAGTTCCCTTCCGAGACGCGTGACGATTGGCGGCAGCGCGTCGATGTCCTCGGCGCGCGTGTTGATGTTGACCACGCAGGCGCGGAGCAGGTAGCGGCCACGCACGACGGCATTGGAGACGAAGGCTTCGCCGGAGCGCTGCAGCTGCTCGAGCAGCGCCTCGTTCAGCGCGTTCAGGTATCCCTCGGTCGCGGGCTCTCCGACCTGCCGCGCCAGATCTTCGGGCACATAGCGGAACGTCGTGATGCTGAGGGCATGCGAGCAGGCCTCGAGCTCCGGGTGTGCCGCCGCCGCGGCGTGCAGGCGTCCGGCCAGCGCGATGTCGTCGGCGATCATCTGCCGGTACCCGTCGGCGCCGGCGTGCTGCAGCATCAGCCAGACCTTCAGCGCCTTGAAGCCGCGGGAGTTCTGCGGGCCCAGATCCACGTAGTTCACGCCATCGCGATCCTCGAAGTGGTAGTACGTCGGGTGGTATGAGAACGCCTCGCGCAGCACCTCGGGATCGCGCGTCAGCACGCAGCCCGCCTCGAGCGGCGCGTACAGCCACTTGTGCGGGTCGACGGCGAGCGAGTCGGCAAGGTGCAATGCCTGGAGGTCGGCCGGCGTGCCGGGCACCGCGGCGGCGGGCGCGCCATAGGCACCATCCACGTGGAACCACACGTCGTGGTCGCGGCACACGGCGGCGATGTCGGCAAGCGGATCGACGGCTCCGGTACTCACCGACCCCGCCGTGCCGACCACGACCATCGGCACGACGCCCGCGGCGCGATCGTCTTCGAGCATCGCACGCAGCGCCCCGACGTCCAGTCGGAGGTCCAGGCCGGTCGGCACCCAGCGGATCGCGTCGGTCCCGAGCCCGGACAGGTCGGCCGCCTTCTGGAGCCATGTGTGCGTTTCCACTGACGCGTAGATCGCCAGGGGCGCGGCGTCGCTGGTACCGAGTCCTCGCGTGCGGATGCCCCATCGTCGTCCGATGGCCGCCCGTGCCGCGAGGAACCCGACCATGTTGGCCATGTTCCCGCCGCTGACGAAGAGGCCGCCGCCGTCGTCGCGGTAGCCGAGCAACTGCGCGATCCAGCGAACGGTCTGGGCCTCGATCTCGCTCGCCATCGGGCTGAGCCGCCAGGCACCGGCGTTGGCGTTCATCGCCGCGGCGAGGAAGTCGCCGAGGATGCCGATGGGCGCCGGCGACGCGGTGATGTAGCCGAGGAAACGCGGGTGGCCGTTGAACAGCGAGTGGTCGGCGAGCAGGTCGAGCGCGCGGGAGAGCAGCGGACCGGCCGATGCGGAGCCGGTGGGCAGCGGCGCGTCCGCATCGAGCACGCGCTTGAGATCGGCGGGCGACTCGCCGGTCGTCACCGGCCGCGCATGGAGATCCTCGAGGAACGCGCCGATCCGCTCGACCAGTTCGTGGCCGAGGCGCCGGAACTCGTCGGGCGGCAGCGCCAGCGGCACCTGGCGGGCAGGCTCCGACGCGGTCGTGGCCGCGACGACTGGCGCCGTGGCCGGTGTGACAGGGATCCTCGACTCGTCGGACATGGCTGCTCGCTCCCCTTCGTTCAACGTGCGCCGGTCTACCATCGCACCACGGCCGAGCCGCGGCGCGCCCGGCGCCGGCCGGCGCTGTGCTACCGTGCGGCCGACGTTCTCCGACCTGCACGCGGGCCCGCGTTGACTGCGGCCGCTTCCGCATGCGTCCGGGAGACATCGACGCCGGTGAGGTTGGAAATGGACAGGCGCACGTTCGTCGCTGCGATCGCCGGTGCCGTGGTGCCGGTGGTCAGCCCGCAGTTGCAGGCGCCAGCCGCCGAGACGTCAGGAGGAAAGCGCACGATGTACGGACTGATCGGGAAGATCACGGCAACCCCCGGGCAGCGGGACGCGCTGGTCTCGTACCTGCTCGAGGGCACCGGCGGGATGCCGGGGTGCCTGAGCTACGTCGTGGCGCAGGATCCCGCCAACGCCGATGCCATCTGGGTCACGGAGGTCTGGCAGGACGAAGCGAGCCACAAGGCGTCACTGGCGCTGCCCGCGGTGCAGTCGATCATCGCCAAGGCCAAGCCGATCATCGCAGGATTCAGCGATCGCGTCGTCACGACGCCGGTGGGCGGCGTGGGCCTCCCGGCAGCCGCCACGCCTCCTTGAGCCGCGAGACGAAGGTCAGTGCCGGTCGATCCCGCGGGCGAACTCCGGGAAGTACCGCTCGATGACCGGCAGGTCGAAGCGCGGAAGGATGGCTTCCCTCGGCTCCCGCGCGAGCAGGAACTCGAAAGCCGCTTCCAGGAGCTCTTCCGGTGACGACCCCGGTGCGTAACGCTCCACGTCGCTCGGCGTGACCGTCACCATGTGCGTGCTGCTGCCGCGGTCGTCGGTGACGACGACGCGGAAGACGCAGCCGGATTCCAGCGAGACGTCGATGGCCATCGCACGATCATGGGTGGCGGCCCGGCAAACGGCAAGACGGCTCGCGCGCCATCAACACCGGTGATCCCGCCAGCGCTCGCTGTCGCGCTGCCGGCGCCCCTGCGGAGCAGACATCATGCGTCGACTCGTACACGTCCTTCTCGGGTTCGCGATCCTGGCGGGCGCTGCGGCCGTTCCCGCGCGGGCACGCCAGCCTGGCGCGACCCCATCGGCACCGGCCGCGGCCATCCGCGACGTGGTCGCGCGCTACGTCGAGGCGCGCGAGACACGCGATGCCGGAGCGCTGGCCGCACTCTTCACGGCCGACGCCGATCAGCTCGTCTCGTCGGGCGAGTGGCGGCGGGGCCGGGACGCGGTGGTGAAGGGTGGCCTCGCCTCGTCGGCGCGCAACAGCGGCTCGCGCACGATCGCGATCGAGTCCGTACGGCTCGTGACCGAGGACGTGGCGATTGCCGACGGTCGTTACGAGATCGCGGGGGAAGGCGGCGGTGCCCCCCGGCGCATGTGGACGACGTTCGTGATGCAGCGGACGCAGGCCGGTTGGCGGATCAGCGCCATCCGCAACATGCGCCCGTCGCAGTGAGTGCGCGCCGGCCGTCAATCGTCAGACCGGGAACGTCACGACTCCACCCGCGAAGGTCGCCGGGTAGGTGGTCAGCGGACGTGTGGCGGGGCCCCGGGCGACGGTGCCCGACAGGTTGAACTGCGAGCCGTGCACCGGACAGACGAATTGGCTTCCCGTGAAGTTGGCGACCGTGTTGCCCTCGTGGGTGCAGGTGGCGGTGAGGGCGACGAAGGTGTCCGGGCCGGTTCGCGCGACGAGGAAGTTCCCGAGCCCGGTGCGCAGCAGCGCCGCGCCGCCAACGGTGGCCAGCGGCGAGCCGTCGACGGGAACCGACACCGTGCGGCCCGACACGCTGGCGTTTGCGGTGCCCAGCGGCGATCCATTGGTGCCGGAAGTGCCGGGGCCGGTGACCGGGTTGCCGCCGCTCTCTCCGCCGCCTCCGCCGCAGCCTGCGGTCAGTGTCGAGAGCGCGACGGCAGCGGCCGACAGGCATCCGTGGGTGCAGAACGAGCGGCGCGATGGATCGAGGGGGAGCAGGATCACTGGACGTGTCACGAGACTCTCCTGGTGGGCACAGGCACCGGCATCGAGTCGCGTGTGCAACAGCCGTGCGGGGTCGAGCGGCCGCGATTGCGCCATGTTCGTGACCCCGGCGCGACCGCAGAGTTACGGGCGACGAAAGCCGCTTCCGTCTCACGTAAGGAGGCGACTGCTTCCAGCCAGCCCGGAACGAATCGGCGTGGGCCGCCGCGTCGTGCACGGGGCTGCTGATAGCATCAGCCACGCAGGAGTCCGATGAGCAACGAGCCGCCGAACCGTTACGCCGCCGACTGGAACCGTTACAGCGAGTACTGGGACGCGCACTACGCGTCCCGGTTCGGCCATCTTGGCGATGAATGGCACGACCGTGACTTCGAGGATCGGTTCTTTGCGCTGTTCGTGTCGCGTTTCATCGACGCGTCGACCACGGTGCTCGAGATCGGTCCCGGAGGCGGCAAGTGGACTGCCAGGTATGCCCCGCTCGCGCGGCGGGTCATCGTGCTCGACGTGTCGGAGCACATGCTCGACCGCACGAGGCGGCGGTGCGAGGAGGCCGGTCTCGGCAACGTCGAGTACCTTCTTGGCAACGGTCGTGACCTCGGTCTCGTCGGAGACGCGTCGATCGACTTCGTCTTCAGTTTCGACGTGCTCGTGCACGTCGCCCTGGAGGACACGTGGCCTTACGCGCGCGAGATCGCGAGGGTGATGCGGACGGGCGCGACTGCGGTCCTGCACCACGCGGTCAACACGGCGCCGGATGCGTGGGAGAAGATCGCGAAGGAGAACGAGTGGTACCGCGGCGGCAACCACACGCTGGGGCAGTTCTACTACCACAGCGGGTCCAGCCTGCGACGGATGTACGAACGCGTCGGATTGCACGTCGCCGAGCAGTACGAGCGCTTCGAGCATTGCGTGAACGTCGTGCACAAGCCGTCAGCCCTGGTGCCGACACTGGAGCGCTGCCTGGCCGAGGTCATCGAACGTGATGCAGACACGGCGCAGTCCCGTGCGTCGATCGCCGCCACATTGTCGGACCTGCCTCGTCAGCTGACCGAAGAACTGGCACCGCTGGTGGCGCGTCTTGCCGATGCGACCGACGCAGGGCAGCGTGCCGAGATCGCGCGCGCGATCCGGAGACTCTGGCGCGGAATCTGATCTACCGATCGCGGCTGACGTCGGCGTAGATCCCGTCGTACCGCTCGACCATCGTCGCCAGCTGGTAGCGGTCGCGCCAGCGTTGCGCCGCCGCCGAGGCCCACCCGGCGCGCTCCACCGAAGAGAGCGCCACGGCCTGCCGCAGGCCATCCAGGATCGCCGCCATGTCCACCCCGGGCGCCACGATCCCGGTGCTGCCGTGATCGACGACCTCTCGCAGTTCCGGGGTGTCGGCGACGATGACCGGCAGGCCGCCACGGAACGCTTCCAGTACCGCCAGCGGCAGGCCCTCACGCTGTGAGGGCAGCACCAGCCAGTCGGCGGCCTCCAGCAGCCGCGAGGCTCGCGGCCGGTAACCCGTGACGAGTATGGTGTCGGCCAGTCGCCAACCGGTGATGGCGTTCCGGACCTCACCCGCATCCCCCTCGCCGACGAGCAGCAGTCCCACGCGATCGCGCATCTCGCTCGATCCAATGGCGTCGATCAACGCGCGCTGGTTCTTCCGCGCGCCGATGGTACCGATGCAGCACAGCACCTGACGCCCCTCGGCTCTCCAGCGCGCCGCGGTCGCGCTGACGTCATCGTCTGGACGATCGGCGGGGTCGAGCGGTGCGATGCCGTAGGGCACGATGCGCACGTGCGATGGCGGCACTCCGGCGTCCCGAAGGTGTGAGAACGCGGCCCGGGAGGGCACCACGACTGCACGGGCGGCGCGCATCGCCAGGACGTCCGCACGGGCATGCTCGGGCAGGCGATGCTCGGCCCACCCGTGCATCGTCTGAACGAGCGGGCCGGTCGTCCGCATCCCCGCCACGAGCAATCCCACGACCGACGGCACGCCCGCGTGGGCGTGGACGACGTCGGGGGGCGCCTCGAGCGCGCCGGCCACGTCGGCGGCGGCCTGCAGCAGCCGTGGCAGGGCGCGCACGAACGTCGAATCGACGAGCAGCACGCGCACCCCGGCGGCGCTCAGCCGATCGAGATACTCCTCGTAATTGCCGTAGCCGGGCTCGCCGACCTCGCTCGCGACGACCATCACGGCGTCGCCGCGCGCATGCTGCGCCAGAGCCAGGTCGGTGATCGCGCGGCCGGCCCCACCCTGCAGGTACGTGGTCACGTGGAGGATGCGCATGCGGTGACGGGCCGCGCGTATGATACGCAAGCCAGTGCCGCCCAGGAGAGCCACACGTCGGTCGCGCAGTCTGCGCACGCGGGCGCACGACGCCATCGCCGTTACGGCCGATCCCTCCGCCAGGCCCGATCTGGTGACGCGTACGCTGGCGTCGCTCCGCAGACAAACCGCCCGTCGGGTGCTCGTGGCTGTCCACGTGACCGCCGGCACCGTTGCGCCTAACCTTCCTCCGCAGCACAGCGTGCGTGGTGCGCGGCACGCTGGCCGCTGGCTGCACCTCACCGTACCTGCGGGCACGACGCTCGAGCCCACGGCCGTGGAGAAGCTCGCCTGGTGCCTGCTCAGTGTCCCGCGTGCATCAGGGGTGTGGGCGGTGGCGCAGCCGTGCGGCGCGTGCTCGTCTCAGGAGCCTCAGGGTGGAAGCGGCCGTGTGCCGGGCGCCTTGCTCGCGATTCGGGTGGACGCCGCCGCTCCCGTGAACCTCGTGCACCTGCCAGAGACACTCGCCTGGGGTAACGAGGCGGGTAGCATCGACGACACAGTGGTGTCGAGGCCACGTGTGGCGGTCTGCCTCGCGCAGGCCCCCCACTCCACCTGCCGTCCCGGCGAGTCGCTGACGTTCGACCCCGGGCCGACAGTCACCGTGCCGGGGGGCCGACGGCTGCTGCTTGCGGTGCCATGGCTGGCGCTCGGCGGCGCCGACAAGTTCAACCTGGATGCCATCAGGTTGCTGCGCGAACGGGGCTGGAGAGTGACGATCGTCACGACCCTTCCCGGCACCGATGCATGGCGGCAGGTGTTCAAGGAGGCGGGCGACGAGGTGTTCATGCTGCCCCGCTTCGTGCGCCTGCCCGACTGGCCGCGGTTGCTTGCCCATCTGCTGCGCACACGGCGGCCGGAGGCGCTGCTGAGCACCAACAGCGAGTTCACGTACCACGTGCTGCCGGCCATTCGTGCACTCGCGCCAGACCTGCGCATCGCCGACTACTGCCACATGGAACAGGAGGGCTGGAAGAACGGCGGCTACCCGCGCCTGGCCGCGCTCTCCCAACCGTTCCTGGACGTCAGCCTCGTCTCCACCGAGCACTTGCGCGACTGGCTCATACGGCGCGGCGTGTCGCCATCGCGGCTGCGCGTGCTCCATACGAACGTGGACACGACGTACTGGGCTCCGTCGGTGGAGGTGCGGCGCGAGGTGCGACACGCACTCGGCGTGGGTGAGGACGATGTGCTCCTCCTGTTTGCCGGACGCCTCGATCCGCAGAAGCAGCCCGAGGTGCTCGCGCGCACGCTCGGCCGGCTGCGCGCACGGGGCGTGGCGTTCACGGCCGTCGTGGCCGGAGACGGACCGGATGAGGAACGGCTGCGGCGAGAGCTCGACGCGTCCGGCGCCGCCGCTGCCACTCGTCTTCTCGGTGCCGTCAGCAATGAAGAGGTGCGTCGATTGCTCCAGGCGTCCGACATCTTCTTCCTGCCCTCGCAGATGGAAGGTCTCTCGCTCGCCATCTACGAGGCCATGGCGTGCGGCACCTGCGTCGTCGGGGCAGCCGTCGGAGGTCAGCCGGAACTCGTCGTGCGTGGGACGGGCGTGCTCGTCGAGCGGGGCACACCCGAAGACGAGGTGGAGCGGTATGCGGCCGCCCTCGAGCGACTGATTCGTGAGCCGCGGCGCCGCCTGGCGATGGCGCGTGCGGCTCGCGCACGCGTCGTTCGGCATTTCCCGCTCGAGGCGCTCGGCGAGCAACTGCATCGCGTCCTGTCGGGCGGCGGCAAGGCACGGCTGAGGCGATCGCGTGCCGCCACGGCTGTCGCTGCCGCCCACGCCCACGCCGCCGTGGAGATGACGCGCCTCGAAGGCTTCCTGCAGGCACTGTGGCACGAGCGGGAAGCCGGTCGCGCCGCGGCCGCATCCGGCGGCGCGGGTTGAGCAAATGCCCGGTCTCGTGCTCGCCCTGCTGGTAGATGCCCTCAAGCCGGAATACCTGCGCTACGCACCGTTCATGCGGGGGCTCGCCGCACGTGGCGCCACGGGACGCCTGCGTGAGGACTTCGGGTTCGTGCCGCGTGCGGCCTACTTCGGGGGATTGAGCGCCGGCGCATACGGGTTCACCAACATGTATGCGTTCGACCCCGTACGGTCGCCGTTCGGTGCAGCCGCGGCACTGCCCTCGCTCGGGCCGCGGCTCGAACGGGCGGCGGGAATCCGCGCGTTCCTGCAGGCGCGTGCCCGCGGCCAGCTGCCAGCGTTTGCCGCGAGCTACGCCACGACGGCATCCATTCCTCTCCGCGTGCTCCCCGCGTTCGACGTCGTAGAGAAGCACGCGCCATGGGAGCCCGCCGCCGGTTACCCCTCGATCTTCTCGCGCCTGCGATCTCGCGGACACAGCTGGTACACGCAGGCCTGGCCGGCGACCGGCAGCCTGCGTGACTCCTCCGACGCAGGTATCGTGGAAGCCACGCTGGCAGGCATCGAGTCGTCGCACCGGTTCGCCTTCGTGCACCTTCAGGAACTCGACGGCCTCGGCCACGCGTTCGGGCCGGGATCCCCGGAGGTGAAGGACGGGGTCGTCAGGACCGACAGCCTGATCGAGCGGCTCGTGGGCACGCTGCGCGCACGACACGACGGCGTGGACGTCCTGCTGTTCGGCGATCACGGCATGGTACCCGTCACCCGGCACCTGGATCTCGAACCGTGGCTCACGCGCAGCACGCTCCGAGTGCGGGCCGACTACCAGGTGTTCGTCGATTCGACGATGGCGCGATTCTGGTGTTTCCATCGCGGCGCGCGTCTCCGCCTGGAGGAGGCGCTTTCCGACGTGCCGGGTGGGCACCTGCTGTCGCCCGACGAAGTCGAGTCACACGGCCTCTCGACGTGCGATCCACGCAACGGCGAGGCCTACTTCCTTGCCGATCCGGGAGTGCTGCTCTTCCCGAACTTCTTTCAGCGCGAGGGCAAGACTCCGGGCATGCACGGATACCTGCCGGAATGCCCCGACAACGAAGGGCTGGTCGTGCTGCACACGGAAGATGGTCGATGGGCCAGTCAGGAACTCGGCGTCGTGCGAGCCGCCGAGGTGCATTCGATCCTCTCGTATCTGCTCGAACTCGATGGAGCAGACGGCCCTCTCCTCCGCTCACGTGAGGCGGCAGCGTCGGCACCACGTTTCACCGCGCGCGGCAGCCCTGATGCGGAGGCCGCAGTCGCGGCGCAACTCTCGCGCGTGGTGGAGGTGGTGCACGAGGTGGTGCCCGACGCGGAGGCGATAGTCCTCGAGGGCAGCTTCGGGCGCGGAGAGGGCAGTGTGCGGCGCGACGACCGGGGCAACTGGCGGCCGGTCAACGACTACGACGTGCTCGTCGTGGCGCCGGGCTCGGATCCCGGCCCGCTGCGATCGCGCGAGCACGAGCTCGCCACCGAGTTCGGCATCGACTTCGTGCACTTCGCGATCGACGATGGTGCCTGGGCGGACCTGCCGGCCACGATGGCCACGTTCGATCGCCGTTATGGCAGTTGCGTGCTCGCCGGAGCGCCGGGCATTCTCGAACGCATGCCGGCGTTTGCGCCCGGCGAGATCGCGCTCTGGGACGGCGTGCAACTACTCTTCAACCGCATCGCTGGCCTGCTCGGCGCAACGCTCGACGTCGTGCCGCATCGAGCAGACCCGGGACCGCCGGGCCCCGTGTACGTCCGCACGCAGGTGGCCAAGGCATTGATCGCCGTCGGCGACTGGCACCTGCTCTGCTGGCGTGGCTACGATGCCTCATATCGGGCGCGACGCGAGCGCTTCGGCTGGCTGGCGCGGGGCGCAGGCCTGGCTTCCGACGACGTCGACGCCGTGCTGCGTGGGTACGCCGCAAAGCTGGACGACCCAGAGGGAAGCGACTTGCCCTCGCTCTCGAGCGCAGCCGACATGTTGCTGCGTACGCTCTCGGAGGCCATCGCCGCGGTGACGGGCGAGTCGATCCGCACGCCGCGTGACGTCGCGCGTGCATACCTGCGGCAGCAGTCCGGCGATGCCGCGGCCGTGGCTCGCGACAACGAGTATCTCGAGCCCCGGCTCCGGATCGTGGCTCCGCTGCGGGAACACGTCTCGATCTCGCGCCGGCAGTACGTGTACGCGACTCTGCCGCTGGTGCTCGCTGCCCGGACCGGGGTGGCCGGCCCGGATGATGCCTGGCCCTACCTCGACGCCGTGTTCCGGACCGCCGACATGCCTCGCGACCTGCCGGCCGCGTGTGCGCTGTCCACCCGCGCCTGGTTCGCCATCGCGCTCTGACGTCCAATGTTCCACGTCTCGATCATCGTTCCGGCGTACAACCAGGGCCGCTTCCTGCGTGGCGCCGTGGAAAGCGCGCTCGATCAGCGCGACCAGGACGTCGAGGTCATCGTCGTGGACGACGGGTCCACCGACGAAACGGCGGCCGTCGCCGAAGCGCTCGCCGCCAGCGACGGGCGTGTGCGGGTCGTGCGGCAGGAGAACGCCGGTGTCGCCGCGGCCCGCAACACGGGCCTCCGGCACGCCACGGGCCGCTACGTCTGCTTCCTCGACGCCGACGATGCGCTGGAGGGAGGCGCGGTCGCTGCACATTGCGCCGTGCTCGATGAGGACCCCCAGGTCGCCTTCACGTACGGTGACGTGTTGCTCGTGGACGAGGACGGACGCCGGTTGCCCACAAGCTATTCGGTCGGACAGGCTCGGACGATGCTCAGTGGCGACATCCTGCCGTCGCTCGTGCTCGGCGGGTACTTTCCGCCTGCCTCGGTAATGGTGCGACGGCGCGTGCTCGACGAGGTCGGCGGCTTCGGCCCCGCGCTCGGTGGACACGCCGATTACGACCTGTGGCTCCGAATCGTCGCCGACGGCCGCCACGCCGTGTACGTCGACGTGCCGGTGGCCCGGTACCGCCGGCACCCCAGCGGCATGAGTCGTGACGTCGAGCACATGCGCGTGACGCGTACCGCCGCCCTGGACAGGCTGCTGCGTGCACACCCGGAACGCATGGCGCGGGCCATCGCGGCGATGCAGGACACCATGAGCGATTTCGCGGCCGCCAACCTGGAACTGCAGCGGGCGTGGGAACGCCTCCAGGCGTCGGAATGGGTGCGCGACTACGGGCACGTGTTCGACCTCACCGCACAGTTCGAGACCGCGACGCGTGCCGTGCGGACGCCCGATGCCGCCGCACGGTGGAACGTCGACATGAACGGCGATTGGGGTGAGGCCATCTTCCTGCATCCGACCGGCCGTCTGGAGTACGACGTGCCGACCGGCGCATCCGGACTCGTCTGCGGAGCCCTCGGCCTGCACCCGTCGGTCTGGGACAACCCCGAGGCGCGCCCTACTCGGTTCCACGTCGAGGTCGACGGCCGGACGCGGTTCGAGTGCGTGATCGATCCCGCCGTGGCGGCCGATCGGGGGTGGCACCGATTCGAGTTGCCCGTGGCCGGGGCCGGCATCGGCCGGCACACCATCGCGCTCGCGACCACGCTGATCGATCGTCCGACGTTCTGCTGGGCGCTCTGGAACGGCGTGCGGTTCCTCTGGCGGTGAGGTCAGCGTCGCGACGCGTGAGCCATGACCACCGACTCGATGCGTTCCGCAGCGGCGTCCAGCGACACAGCCGCGTCCTGGACGAGCGCCCGCGCGCGTCGGGACGCGTCGCTCCAGGCGTCGCCATCGCGCGCCAGTCGTGAGGCGATCGCCACGAACGTGGCGGCGTCGGTCGCCGCCAGCTCGCGATCGCGAGCCGCGGGCCCCGTGTAGGGGGGCGCGTGCCCGTGGCGATGCACGATCGGCCGCCCGGCGAGCTGGCACGTGAGGCCTTGCGGCACCCTGAGGTCGTCGAAGGGTTCGAGCACCGTGGCGATGCGACCGGTGGCCTCGGACATGCGGTTGCTGGCGTCCACCTCCAGCCGCGCCATCGGCGCCCCAGCGGCCTCGAAGCGTCCGAGCAGGGCCTCCCGGGAGCCGTACCCGACTGCATGGAAGCGCGCGGTAGGGTTCGCGCGCAGCAGGTCGACGACGGCGGCAACGTAGGCAGGACTCGCCCGCAGGTTCCCGACGAGCCCGAACACGTGTGTCCCGGCTCCTGGTGGTGGAGCCGCCGGTCCCTCGCCTGGCTGCATCCAGTCCGCGCGCCACGCAAGCGGCACGGCGGCGTGCGTATCGCTGCCGTCGGCCGCGAGCCAGTCCGCCCGCAACGCCAGGTCGACCTCGGGCAGCTGCCACGCCGACGGAACGGTCGCGAGATGCACCTGGACCGGCGCTGATCGCCACGCGTACAGCACGGCGGCGAACGCCGACGTGTGCGGCGTCACGAGCACGTCGATTGCGTCGCGCCGCAGGTGATCGTGAAGCGTCTCGGCGAGTTCGTACCGTGGCGTGTCCGACAACGCCGTCGCCGGGATGCCGATCGAGCGCAGCGTGTCCATGTACGCCGCGTCCGCGCGGCCCCACACGTAACAACGGGCCTCGACGCGCTGCCTCCGCCCGTGCGTCTCCAGGAGCGAAGCGATCATGGTCGGCATCGGCGCGTCCGGTCCGAGCGAGCCGTAAGCGACAACATACGCAATCCGCAGGCGCCGCGGCGTGCTCGTCGGCGTGGCAGCCGCCTTCGCCGCGCCGCGTGTGCGCCTGGCGAAGCTGACCAGGGGCTCGACGATCAGCGGCTCCAGTGCGCGCGCGGCTGCGTCGGTGAAGCGCATCGCGACGATGCTCTCGGCTGCGTCCGCGGCGAAGGTCGGTGCGGCCGGCCGGCGCAGCACGACGTGCAGCCG
>JAEYZV010000482.1 GCA_023427865.1 Acidobacteriota bacterium | reverse complement strand
CGAGATGACGCGTATCGACGTCGCAGATGGCGGCGATGCGCACGTCGGGGTGCTTCATGAACTCGCGCAGCCGGCCGGTGCCCATCCCGCCCACGCCGATGAGCGCAAGCTGGATCTGGTCGCTCGGCGCCGCCGGCTGCGCCTGCAGGCGGCCGTGGATCACCGTGGCGAGGCCCGCCGCGGCTCCGAGGAAGACGCGACGCGTGACAGGGTGGTTCGGGTGCCGTGTTGACGCGGACGTGTCGCTCACTTCTTCAGCTCACCGTAGATGACGTTGATGTTCGCCTGCGTGTTGCCCATGGTGTAGTCGCGGAACCTGTCGGGCAGCTTCAGTTCCGACGCGGCCTGCGATGGCACCCTGCCCGCCTCGAATGCCTGCCGTACGGCGGTCAGGAACGCCATGTTGAACTCGCCGAACTCCACGAACGTGCCGAACGGCACCGGATCGTGGTGCCCCGGGATCACGGTGTCGACGTTCGTGATGCCTGCGGTCGCCTTCTTCAGCGTCTCCGGGTAGGCGACGCCCGACCCGCCGTTCTTGACGTCGATCAGCGGCGTCCCCTTGCTGGCGAAGAGGTCACCGGTATGTGCCACACGCAGCGCCGGGAACACGACGATCGTGTCGCCGTCCGTGTGGCCGCGCCCGAAGTGGCGCAGGTCGATGCGGTCGTCGCCCGACCCGATCGTGAGCGCATCGGTGTACGTGCGGTCGGGCAGGAACTGCGCCTTCTCCCCCGCGAACGACGGCATGCGCGTCATGTTGGCCTTCGTGTTGGCATGCGCGACGATCTCCACCGAGGCCGGGAAGTACTCGTTGCTGCCGACGTGGTCGCCATGCGTGTGCGTGTTCACGATCATCGTCACCGGCTTGTCGGTCACCGTGCGCACCTGCTGCATGATGCGCTCGCCCCAGCCCGGCAGCTTCGTGTCCACGAGCACGACGCCCGTCTGCGTGACGAAGACTGCGGTGTTCCCGCCGCCCTGCCGGACGACGTAGAGGTTGTCCTTCACCTTGATGATGTCGGCAAACGGCGTCGGCCCGGAAGCCGGCTGCCGCGCGTAGATGCCGGCAGCACCCGCCACGACGAGGATCCCGATCAGCAGCATGCGTCGCATGGTTGTCGTCTCCTTCAGGCCTGCGTCAGGAACACGCGCTCGTAGAACCACCAGCCGCCGGCGAGCAGCACCACCCACGACCCTACCGTCACGACCACCCGCGCGACGTTCGCCCGCCGGTGCCGCAACTGATCGAGGATCGTCGCCGCGACCACGACGATGGCCGCCTGCCCCAGCTCGACGCCCAGGTTGAACGCGAACAACGATACCGCAAGCGCCTCGGAGGGCAAGCCCGTGTCGCGCAACACCCCGGCAAAGCCGAAGCCATGGACCAGGCCGAAGAGCAGCGCGACCCAGATGCGCACGTCCCGACCGCGCTGGCCGACGAACAGGTTGTCGGCGCCGACGAACACGATGCTCAGCGCGATGAGCGGTTCGACGACGTGCGCAGGCGGATCCAGGACCGACAGCGTCGCGAGGGCAAGCGTGACGCTGTGGCCGATCGTGAACGCCGTGACGATGGCGAGCAGCCGGCGCACGCTGCCCCCCGGCAGGAGCAGCCCGAGGATGAACAGGATGTGATCGGGTCCGATCGCGATGTGGTGAATGCCGGACGCGACGAACCGCTGCATCACGGCGAGGCGGCCCTGGCGTGTGCCGGTGAAGTACTCGGCGCGGTGCCGCTCGCGGTTCAGCACCTCCTGCCATCGCACGGCGCTCCCCTCGTACACGGTCACGAACGTCTGGTGCACGGGATCGTACGGGAAGAGCCTCGCGCCGATCCCGAGATGTCCGGGCGGTCCGTCCGCGCGGCAACGCCACGTGATGACGATCGCGTCCTGCTCGGTGGCCGGCTGTACGGCGTCGATCGTCCACGTCACCGGGACGCCGTCGGTCTCGATGGCGAGCCGCGTCGTCATCAGCGTGACGATCGGGTCGGCGTGCGCCTGCACGATCGCGGGGTCTGCCAACGCCGTCGGGTCCGGCAGCCCGAGCTCGTGCGCCACGTCGATCGTGTGCAGCACCAGGCGACCGCGAAGGCCGGTGCGTTCGACGTGCACGTCGAGATAACTGAACGGCGCGGGGTGTGCGAGGGCCGATGCCGGCAGCATGGCGGTCACCAGCGCCAGCACGCCGCGCCATCCCCATCGCCGAATGCGCATTGCCACCGTGGCGGATTCTACAAGGACTCACCCACCGGCCGGGCTTGGTCGCCTCGCCGCCGGTTCGTCGTGCCGTCCCCGCGGCCGCACGCGCCTGTCGCGATGTATGGTGCAGTGGGAGAGCGGAGCGACGACGTGAACGGAGACGACCTCAGAGCGCTCGCGACGCCCGACGCGGTGCGACTCGCGATGCGCGGCTGGCAGCAGCGCATTCAAGCGGTCATCGAGATCGCTCGCGACGATGACGACCTCGCGGCACGGCTGCCGGTGCTCCACCAACTCGGATCGGAGCTCGTGGCGGGGCTGGCGGCAGCCGGCGATGGGCTGGAGCACGCCGATTCGCCGCTGTCGGTCGACGCGACGCCGCTACGCCGCGCGATCCGCGGCGCCCATGCGCTGCTGGCCGGGATCGAGTTGTGGCATCGACCGTCGAGCGTCGAGGCGCTGCGCAAGGCGCGCGACCACTTCCGCGTGGGCGCCGACAGGCTGGAGTGAACCGCGGGACCGGGTACCGGGGGCCGGGTTCCGGAGACTGGAGGCGCAGCAGTCGGAATCCGCTGGGCAGGACGGTCGTTGCGTGGTGCAATCAGCGTCGATGGACGCAAAGCCGCACGACGAGGCCGCCGACCGCGCCCGACAGCTGGCGCAGCTGCTCGAGACGATGGCGACCGTGCTCTCCGATTTCAACGAGCACCTGCAGGCGGCCGAAGCCGATCCGCATCGTCGCAGCCAGCTGCTCGAGAAGTTCGCCGAGTTCATCGAACGCGCCGACCCCACGCTGCGCGAAGCGGCTGCGCGCCTCCATGGCGCGCGCATCGTGGCCGGCGACGACGGAAGCCCCGATCGGGCGCAGTAGCGCGTCCCTGTCAACGCAAACAGCCCCGGAGAAACTCCGAGGCTGAGAATGGCATCGTCGTGCCAGGGCGGATAGTTTGGTCGGGATGGCGAGATTCGAACTCGCGACCCCCTGAACCCCATTGAGACGCGCCGGCGATTCACCGAGTCTCCCGGCCACCGCAGATTCGCCGTAACGCATTAAGACCACAGAGATTTAGTGC
>JAEYZV010000180.1 GCA_023427865.1 Acidobacteriota bacterium | reverse complement strand
TTGCGCCGATACCGTGTTGCCTGTGATTGTCACGACCGCGGCAAAAAAGACGGATGCAGGGACTCGGAAGCGCACGCGGCTGATTGTAGCGGTGGGCCGCGACGGCATTCGAACTGCGGGGCCTGGCGGTGTCGTGCGAGCAGCGTAGTGCAGTCGGGGGCGGCGCGCCCTCTCGTCACCCGACGGGGGGCATCGCCGCCCACGCCATTCGTCCCGTCGATGAGGTGCGATGACTGTGACTGCGTCGGGTGTGATGCGTCAGCGGAACAGGCGCGGCACGAAGTCGTGCAGGGAGCGGCGCCAGGTCTGCCACTCGTGGTCGGTGCCGGGCGACTCGTAGTAGACGTGCTCGATGCCGGCCTCGGTCAACGCCCGGTGCAGGCCTCGAATCCCCTCGAGCATCCGCTCGGGTTCCGCCGTGCCGATGCCCAGCCACAGCAGCGGGACCTTCGCGGCGAACGCCCTGGGATCGGCAAACGCACCGTTGAAGTCAGTCTTCGGATCGAGCGCCCGGCCGCCGAGTCCGCCGGCGCCGCTGAAGCCGCCGATGTGCGAGAACAGGTCGAGCCGGTTGAGGGTGATCTGGAACGTCTGGAATCCACCCATCGACAACCCGGCCATGGCACGGTGCTCGCGGTCGGCCCGCGTCCGGAACGTCGCGTCGACGAACGGGATCAGCGCATCGGTCACGTCGGCCTGGAAAGCCGCTGCCGCCTCCTGCATCGCCCGCCGGCGCGCGTCCGGGTCTGGCGCGGCGCCGCCCGGTGGCGGGAGCACGGGCGCGCCGGGGCGCTGCGCGTAGCCATTGGCCATGACGACGATCATCGGTTTGGCCGTGCCCGCGGCGATGAGGTTGTCGAGGATGAAGTTGGCGCGTCCCTGCCGGATCCAGCCGGTCTCGTCCTCTCCGCCCCCGTGCTGGAGGTACAGCACCGGGTACCGCGTCGCGGGTGCCGTGTCGTAGCCGGGCGGCAGGTAGACGAGCGCATGCCGCCAGCCTCCCGCCGGCTTGGACGCGTACCAGACCTCGCGCACCTGCCCGTGCGGCACGTCCTTGATCGCGTAGTAGTCGGCACCCGGCTCGGGAACCTCCACGGCGCTCGCGTGCCGGCCGCCGCCGAAGAAGGCCTGGCTGCCCGGGTCCGCGAACTCCGCGCCGTCGACGACGACGGTGTAGTAGTGCAGGCCCGGGGCCAGCGGCGCGGTGACGACCGTCCACGCGCCGTCGGCCTGCTTCTGCATGTCGACCTTCGGCCCGCTCCAGAAGTTCACCCGCACCTTCGTGGCGTCGGGCGCCGTGATGCGCACCTCCACCCGGCCGGCCGTATCCACGCGGGGGTACTGCGCCCCCCGGACGTTGGTCTCTGCCGGCTTGAAGTCTCCGGCGGCCTGCGCCTGACACATCGAGGCCGCCAGCCACACCACCGACGCGAACAGCAGCTGCTTCATCGTGAGCCCTCCGCCAGGGTCGCTGGCTGGACGTACGAATGTACGCGCTTTCATTGACGTGAGGTGCGCAGCGTACCACAGGTGCTCGCCGTGTCCGCAGGACACCCCGCGGCCGCGCCGGTCGGCGGTGAGAAGATGTCGGCATGACGCTCGAGGAGGTGGCACGCCGCGCGCGGGTCTCGACGGCAACCGTCTCGCGCGTGCTCAACGACACCGGTCCGGTGAAACCGGCGACGAGGGCACGCGTGCTGAAGGTCATCGAGGCGGTCAACTACAGCCCGAACCTCCACGCGCGCAGCCTCGCGGGCGGGCGCAGCCGGAGCCTCGGCGTCATCGTCTCGAACATCGAGAACCCCTTCTTCCTCGACATCCACAGCACCATCGAGGCCGGTGCGCACGCGGCGGGGTACGACGTGATCATGGCCAACACGGGCTACAGCCCGGCGCGGCTCGTGGCGAGCATCCGCCTGATGCTCGGGCGACGCCTCGCCGGACTCGCCGTCATCGTGTCCGAGATGGACGCGGGCCTGATCAAGGAGTTGAGCAGCCAGCCGATCCCGGTCGTGTTCTACGACGTCGGCACGCCGGGCCGGAACATCACGAACATCCGCGTGGATTACCGTGCCGGCATGCTCAAGGTCGCGTCGTACCTGCACGGCCTCGGCCATCGCCGCCTGGGATACATCGGGCACCACACGACGCTCGGGCCGCTCAACGAACGCGCCCAGGCGCTGCGCGACGCCGCCGATCGATACAAGGGGTTCGAGGTCGTGACGGCCACCAGCGCCGATTCGCTCGAGGGCGGCCGCGAGGCCGCCCACGCCCTCCTGTCACGCGCACGCCGCCCGACGGCGCTCGTCTGCGTCAACGACGTGATGGCGGTCGGTGCGATGCGCGAGGTGCGCGCACGCGGCCTCCGCATTCCGGACGACGTGTCGGTGACGGGTTTCGACAACGTGACGCTCTCGCAGTTCGCCGTCCCCCCGCTCACCACCGTCCATATCCCGCGCGATCGGATCGGCACCATCATCGTCGACTGCCTGATGCGCGGCGACGTGCCGCGTGAGCGCGAGATCGTCGTCGAACCGGAGTTCATCGTCCGCGACTCGACGGCGCCGGCAGCCCGCTGACGCGCGGGTTGACCTCCCGGAGTGAAAGCGCATACGCTCCGGGCCATCGAGACTGCGAGTGGTCGACGACTTGCGTGCGCGAGCGCCAACGAGGACCGCATGCGCGCGCCGGAGCCTTCCGTGATGCCTGTTCCGCAACTGCACCGCCGCGCGATCGTCGCGACGCTGGCCGTCGTGATGCTCGGGTTCGAGTTCGGCGCCGCGGCCCGACAGAATCCGCAGGGGCCGATCGCGCTGACCGTCGACGCGACGAGGCCGGGCGCGAAGATCGACCGCAACCTGTTCGGGCAGTTCGCCGAACACCTCGGGAAGGGCATCTACGAGGGCGTCTGGGTCGGGCCGGACTCGCCGATCCCGAACACCCGCGGCATCCGCAACGACGTCGTCGCGGCCCTGAAGGCGTTGAAGGTGCCCAACGTGCGCTGGCCGGGCGGCTGCTTCGCCGACGAGTACCACTGGCGCAAGGGCATCGGGCCGGCGACATCCCGCCCGGCGACCCTCAATCCCAATTGGGGCGACGTGATCGAGCCGAACACCTTCGGCACGCACGAGTTCATGGACTTCGTCGATCAGATCGGCAGCGAAGCCTACCTCTCGATCAACGTCGGATCGGGGACGACGCAGGAGGCGGCCGAGTGGCTCGAGTACCTGACCTCGGCGCAGCCGACGGCACTCGCCAAAGAGCGTGCAGCGAACGGGCATCCGGAGCCGTACCGCATCGCCTATCTCGGCATCGGCAACGAGAACTGGGACTGCGGCGGCAACATGTCCGCCGAGTTCTACCTGCAGCAGATGAAGATGCACAGCCGCTTCGTGCGCAACTTCAATCCGGCGCAGCAGAAGGAAGGCGCGCAGATGCTGAAGATCGCCGTCGGCCCCGGCGGCGACGGTCCGCGCTGGACCGAGTGGACCGAGACGATCATGCGCGCCTACAAGCACCGCCAGTGGAGCTGGGACATGCACGGCCTCTCGCTCCACAACTACACCGTCGTGCGGTTCCCGGCGGCCTACAAGTCGGTCGGGTTCGACGAGGCCGATTACGCGCTGCTGCTGTCCGAGACGCTGAAGATGGACGGACTGATCCGTCACCACGGCGCCATCATGGACGCCTACGACCCGGAAAGGCGCGTCGCCCTCGTGGTCGACGAATGGGGCGCGTGGTACGCGCAACTGCCCGGAACCACGCCGGGGTTCCTCGCGCAGCAGAACAGCATCCGCGATGCGCTGATCGCTGCGCTCAACATCAACATCTTCGCGCGCCATGCCGACAGGGTGCGGATGGCCAACATCGCGCAGATGATCAACGTGCTGCAGGCGATGATTCTCACCGATGGCGCGAAGATGATCCTGACCCCGACCTATCACGTGTTCCGCATGTACGTCCCGTTCCAGGACGCGACGTTCGTGCCGGTGGCGTACGACGCGGGCCGGTACACGCACGGCGCCATCACGCTGCCGCGCGTGGACGCGATCGCGGCCCGGGACGGGTCCGGCACGCTGTGGCTCTCGCTCACGAACCTCGATCCGACACGCCCGGCGGAGATCGCCGCCAGTCTGGTCGGCACCACGGTCGCGTCGGCGTCAGGTGAGACGTTGACGGCGCCGGCGGTGGACAGCGTGAACACGTTCGACGCGCCGGAGGCCGTGGCGCCGCGGCCCGCGTCCGCGACGGTGCAGAACGGGCGGCTCACGGTGACGCTCGCGCCGAAGTCGGTGACCGTGCTGGCGCTGCGGCCATGACGTCACGATGCCGCCGGCGTGCCGTGGCTCCGGGAGCGCGACGATGAGAACCCAACAGCCGATGACGCGACTGCGGGCGGCGCTGGTGCTGTCGGCGATCGGTGTCGGCGGC
>JAEYZV010000101.1 GCA_023427865.1 Acidobacteriota bacterium | reverse complement strand
GACACGCTCGTGGCGCTGCGCGCGGCGGGGCTCGACGCCGTCGCCATGGCGCGTCTGGACCGCCTCGACGACGCGGCATTGCAGGCGGTCGCCGACGCGGGGCTCGTCGTGCAGGTGGTAACGCTCGGTGCGCCGGTGGACGACGACGCGCTGCTCGAGCAGCTGGAGCAGCTGCGCGCCTGGCAGGCGGCGACCAGTGCGGTCCGCGCGTGCGTGCCGCTGGCGGTGGAGGTCTCGCCGGAGCAGCCGACGACCGGGTACGACGACATGCGGCACGTCGCGCTCGCGCGGCTGGCGCTCGACAACGTTGCGCACGTCTCGGCGCACTGGACGCGCATGGGCGCGAAGCTGGCGCAGTCGTGCCTGCTGTTCGGTGCCGACGACATCGACGGTGTGCCCGCACGCGACGAGATGCCGCACGGTCCGCGCCGCGCGATCGTCGAAGAGGTGCGGCGCAACCTCGTCGCGGCGTCGCTCGAGGCGGTGGAGCGCGACGGCGCGTGGCAGCCGCGGCCGCGGCCATGACACGCATCGGCGCGGTGGGGTTCCTGAATGCCCGGCCGCTCTCGCACGGGCTGGCGCAGCAGGAGGGGATCGCCCTTCGCCAGGACGTGCCGTCGGTGTGCGCGCGCCTGTTGCACGAGGGCGGGATCGACGTCGGGCTCGTACCGGTCATCGAACTGCTGCGCGGCCAGGTCGAGTACGACATCGTCCCCGGCCTGGCGATCGGCTGCGATGGCGCCGTGAACTCAGTCGCGCTGTTCTCGCGGCGGCCGATCGGGGAAGTCCGGCGGATTGCGCTCGACGTGAGTTCGCGAAGCTCGGTCGGTCTCGTGCGTGTCCTGTGCCGTCATCATTTCGGGATCACGCCGGAGTTCGTGGACGCGCGGCCCGATCTGGCAGGCATGCTCGACGAGGCCGACGCGGCGCTGCTCATCGGCGACCCTGCGCTGAGGGCCCCGTTCGTGGCGCTCGCTGCGACCAAGACCGACCTGGGGCAGGCATGGAAGGCGTTCACCGGGCTGCCGTTCGTGTTTGCGGTGTGGGCGGCGCGGCCCGGGACGCTCACGCCGGCCCTCGTGGCGCAACTGCAGCAGGCACGTCGGGCGGGCGAGGCGGCCATTCCCGCCATTGCCGCCGCCGAGGCCGCTGGCGACGCGGGCGAAGCCGAGCGGCTGGCGACGTACCTGCGCACGAACATCCGGTACGATCTGGACGAGGCTGCCCTGGAAGGGCTCACGCGATACCTGACGCTGGCGATGGACGATGGCCTCGCGCCGCGGCGCCCCGACGTGCTGCGTGCCGTCGAGGCGTTGACGAATGCCGAGCGCCGAACGCTGAACGCTTGTCGGTCGACCTGAAGGTCGGCAGCCACGAACGGCGGGAAGGTAGGGCGCGCTCCCCGAACGCGCCGGTGCGTACGCCGGAATCGCAGGCACGTAGGCGTCGAGCCTTGCCCGACGCGTACGCGCCTCCCGCCGGGCCGGGCCCGGCGGCTACGTAGCGTGAACAGACCTGACGAGACGACAGTGACTCAGATGCCCGTGGACGCGATTGCGGAGAAGGTGACGCGAGGCGAGCGCGTGGATGCCGGCGAGGCGCTCACGCTGTATCGCCACGCCAGCACCTGGCAGCTGGGACGGCTCGCGGACGCCATCCGCGCCCGCCGCCATCCCGAGCGGCTGGTGACCTACATCATCGACCGCAACGTCAACTACACGAACGTGTGCGTGGCGCGGTGCAACTTCTGCGCGTTCTATCGTACGGTCGGCAGCCCCGAAGGCTACGTGCTCTCGCGCGAGGAACTGTTTGCCAAGATCGACGAGACGATCAGCGTCGGCGGCAACCAGCTGTTGCTGCAGGGCGGCCACAACCCGGATCTGCCGCTGGCCTGGTACGAGGATCTCTTCCGCGCCGTCAAGGCGAAGTACCCGACGTTCCGCCTGCACGCGCTGTCGCCGCCGGAGATCCTGCACATCTCGCGGATGTCGAAGCTGCCGGTGCCCGAGGTGGTCAGCCGGCTGATCGCGGCCGGGCTCGACAGCGTGCCGGGCGGCGGCGCCGAGATCCTCGTCGACCGGGTCCGCAAGCTGCTGAACTGCTACTGGAAAGCCACCGCTGACGAATGGATCGGCGTGATGCGCGAGGTGCACCGGCAGGGGCTGCGCACCACGGCGACGATGATGTACGGCAGCGTCGAGACGCCCGAGGAACGCATCGAGCACATGCTGCGCATCCGTTCGCTGCAGGACGAGACCGGCGGCTTCACGGCGTTCATCACCTGGAGCTACCAGCCCGATCACACCGAGCTTGCCGGCGTCGAGCTCACCGGCGTCGAGTACCTCCGCACCCTTGCGCTGGCGCGCATCGTCCTCGACAACGTCGACAACCTGCAGGCGTCGTGGGTGACCCAGGGCGGCAAGGTGGGGCAGTTGAGCCTCGCCTTCGGCGCCAACGACATGGGCAGCGTCATGATCGAGGAGAACGTCGTGCGGGCCGCCGGCGCGAGCTACTGCATGGACGAGATCGAGATCGTCCGCAACATCGAGGACGCCGGCTTCACGCCGATGCGGCGCACGATGCACTACGACCTCGAGGGCCCGCCGGTGTTCCACGAGCGTGCCGTGCCGCGTCGCCTCTCGCTCGACGTCGCGAAGAAGGACGACGCCGAGCGCATGCCCGCGGAACTGGCCGCGTACGAGGCGCGTACCCGCGCCGGCCGCGAGCAACGCGCCCAGCGGGCCTGACGCCGCTCGTCGCGCGACTCCCGACCTCCTTCCGGGCACCCTCGACCTGCTGATCCTGCGAACGCTGCAGAGCGATCCTCTGCACGGCTGGGCCATCTCCGAGCGCATCCAGCGGATCTCCGAGGACGTGCTGCAGGTGAACCAGGGTTCGCTGTACCCCGCTCTGCACCGCCTCGAGCACCAGGGATGGATCGAAGCCGAGTGGGCCGTCTCGGAACTCGGGCGTCGCGCCAAGTACTACCGCCTCACTCCCTCGGGCCGTCGTCAACTCGCGGTCGAGACGCGGCAATGGGAGCAGATGGCTGCGGCCATCGCCCGCGTGATGAAGCTGGCGTGAGGCGATGAACCACCGCGACTGGTATCTGCGCGCCCGGGCCCTGTTCGCTCGTCGTCAGGCCGAGCGCGACCTCGACGACGAGCTCGCGTTCCACATCGAGCGGGAAGCGAGGGCACTCGTGGAGCAGGGGTGGTCTGCGACCGACGCCGAGGTTGCAACGCGCCGCCGGTTCGGGTCGGTGCCCCGCGCCGCGGAACAATGCCGCGATGCGCGCGGCGTATCGCTGATCGACGACCTGCGCCGCGATGTCTCGTACGCCGTACATGGCTTCGCGCGCGCGCCCCTCGTCGCGCTCACCGTGGTCGCGACCGTCGGGCTCGGGTTGGGGCTGGTGGCCGCGGCGTTCACGTTCCTCAACACGTTCCTGTTCCGCGTCGACCGCGTCCCCGACATCCACGAGATGTTCGCGGTCGAACGGGCCCGCACCTCCGACGATCCCGCGCCGCCCCTGCCTCGCAGCCAGTTCGACAGGCTGGTCCGCGATACGCGTGTGTTCTCGGGGCTTTACGCCGAGTTCTCCGACGTCGACAGCCAGGTCGAGGGCCGGACGATGACCGGGTCGCTCGTCACGGGCAACTTCTTCGACGTGCTCCGTGTGCGGGCGGCAATCGGACGCGCGCTGATGCCCAGCGACGACGAGCACCTGGCCGGACGCCAGGTGATGGTGCTCAGCGACCGGGGCTGGGAGCGGATGTTCTCGCGCGACCCGGCGATCCTCGGGCGCCCCGTGATCGTCGACGGCCTCACGTTCGAGGTCATCGGCGTCATGCCCGAAGGTTTCCGCGGCCTGTCGGTCGGGCCGCCGGACTACTGGGCGCCGCTCGCATTGCTGGGCCAGATGTTGCCGGCCCATCGCAATCATGAAGCCGAGGCTGGCGTGGGCATCGTCGGGCGACTGCGGCACGGGCTGCAGCCACCGCAAGCCCGTGCTGCGCTGGCAGCCTGGGACGCCACGCAGCCCAAGCCGACATCGACCGGCGTCGTCGTGTCGGACATCGTCCTCACGGCGAGGCGCGGGACCGTGCCCCAACCGCTCGAGGCCGTCATCGTGACGGCTCCGCTGTTCTTCGTGTTCGGGCTGATCCTGCTGACCGGTTGCGCCAAAGTCGCCAACCTCCTGCTCGCGCGCGGCGTCGCACGCCAGCGCGAGATCGGCATCCGCCTGTCGGTCGG
>JAEYZV010000044.1 GCA_023427865.1 Acidobacteriota bacterium | reverse complement strand
TTCGGGAGTCGGGAGTCAATTGACCACGTGTAGCCGTCGGGCCTCGCCCGACGGGCGGAAATCTATCGATGCCAACTCGTGTCACTCGCACAGCCAGGACGCCGGGCGCGAAGCGGTCGCTGCGGGCGCAGCATTTCCTTTCGGTACTGGACCTGACGCCCGGTGAGCTCGCCGACGTGCTCTCGGCCGCGCTGCAGCTGAAGAAGGAACGGGCGCGCGGCGCGCGTGGGTACGGCGCCACCGCCCTGGCCGGCCAGCACGTGGCGTTGCTCTTCGAGAAGCCGTCGCTGCGCACACGCTGCACCTTCGAGATCGCGGTGCGCGAGCTCGGCGGCGACGTGATCGCGCCGCCGCAGGACGTCGCGATGGGCGAGCGCGAGCCGATTGCCGACGTCGCCCGCAACCTCGAGCGCTGGGTGTCGGGCGTCGTCATCCGCACGTTCGCGCAGGAGCGGCTCGTGGAGTTCGCCGCCGCCGCGCCGCGACTGCACGTCGTGAACGCGCTCACCGACGAGGAGCACCCCTGCCAGGCGCTCGCCGACCTCCTGACGCTGCAGGAGCAGCTGGGTGACGTGAAGGGCCACACGCTCGCCTTCATCGGCGACGGCAACAACGTGGCGACCTCGCTCGCGCAGGGCGCGCTCATGCTCGGCATGCACGTGAACATCGCGTCGCCCGAGGGTTACGAATTCCGCGACGACATTGAGGAGCAGCTGCAGGGACTCGCGCGGCATGGCGCCGCGCTCACGACGTACCGCGATCCGCGGCAGGCCGTCCAGGGCGCGGCCGCGGTCTACACCGACGCGTGGACCTCGATGGGCCAGGAAGCCGAGGCCCAGCACCGACGCAAGGTGTTCGCGCCGTTCCAGGTCAACGAGGCCCTCATGCGCGCGGCCGGCGACGCCGTGTTCATGCACTGCCTGCCGGCCCATCGCGGCGAGGAGGCCACAGACGAGGTGATGGACGGTCCGGCCTCCATCATCTTCGACCAGGCCGAAAACCGTCTCCACGCGCAGAAAGCCTTGCTCATGCTGCTGATGGGCGCGGCACAATAGGGCATGCTTCGCGGCACCAGGGTCGGCATCCTCACGAAACTGCAGCCCGTCAGCATCCACGGGCAGGTGTTCTACGACGTGCACTACGTGCAGGTCGACGACGACGAGCGCGTGCCGCAGATGGCGCGCGTCGGCGGCGAGGACGTGGACACGGGGCTGCACGCCGGCGACCGCATCCGCCTGCACGTCCTCCTGAACCAGGTCACGAAGGTCGAGCGCGACGGCTGACGACCGTCAGCGGGTCGGCGACGATTGCAGCCCGGACCTCGCGGTGGCGCCGGTTCTCCTTCTCGACGATCCTCGCGACGGTCAAGCTCACGACGATCCCGGCCGCGAGCGGCAGCCCCCGTCCGCACTCAAAGCAGGCCCGCACCCATCGCGGCGGCCATGACCAGCAACAGCAGCGCGACCAGGTTCCGTACCGCCTCCATCGTCAACCGTTCGAGATAGCGCCGGCCGACGAGCGAACCCGCAAACGCCGCCATCACGGCGGTCGCAAGCAACGGCACGTCCACCTCGGCGCGATGCGGCGCGAACAGCGACGCGTAGACACCGACGCGCGACACGTCGATGAGGCAGGCCACCGCCACGCCGGTCGCGACGAAGGCGTCGCGCGACAGCCCGGCACGCGCGAGAAACGCCGATCGCAGTGCGCCCTGCATGCCCGACACGCCGCCAGCAAGCCCGCTGAGCACGCCCCCGAGCGGCATGAAGCGCGACGGAAACGTCAGTGCCCGCCAACGCGGCACCCACTCGACGAGCACGAAGGTCAGGAGCAGTCCGCTGATCAGCAGGCGCGCGGTGGTGATCTCGAAGCGACGATCGAAGAGCCACCAGGTGGCGATGGGCGGCTGGTCGGCGAGCCGGACGAGCCACCACGCACCGAGCAGCGACGCGATGAGCGCCGGGATGCCGAAGCGCAGCACGATCGGCCAGTCGGCGCGGCGTCCGATCAGCGCGAACTTGAACAGGCTGTTGAGGAAGTGCACGACGCCGGTGAGCGCGATCGCGCGCTCCACCGGCATGAAGATCGCCATCACCGGCATCAGCAGCGTGCCGAGGCCGAATCCGGAGACGAACGTCAGCGCCGAGGCCGCGAAGGCGACCAGCGCAATGGCGGCAAGCGTCACCGCATGGTCACGCGATGCGGCGGTGCTGCCCGCCGTCGATCGGGACGCACGCGCCGGTCACCCAGCGCGCACGGTCGGAGACGAGGAACACGGCGACGTCGGCAATCTCCTCCGGCGTACCCATGCGGCCCCACGGAATCGAGTTGCGCACCGCGTTGTAGAAGGCGGGCTGCTGCTGGTGCACCTGGTCCCACACGCCCCCCGGGAAGTCGACCGAGCCCGGCGCAATCGCATTGACGCGGATGCCATGCCTCGCCTGCGTCACCGCCAGCTTCTTGGCGTAGGCGAGCATCGCGGCCTTGGCCGACGAGTACCCGTAGTCCTCCATCGGGCTGGCCTCGAGGCCCGAAATCGACGACACGAAGAGGATGGCGCCCCGCCGCGCGCCGCGCATCCACGGCAGGACGATGTCGCAGGCGTGCACGCCGGCCATGAGGTCCACCTCGAGGCTCGCGCGCCAGTCGTCGTCGTCCGGGCCGCGCGCCAGGGCCGACGCGTTGTGGACGAGCACGTCGAGCCCGCCGAGCGCCTCGTGCGCGCCCTCGAGGAACGTCCGCAGCGCCGTACGGTCGGTGACGTCGCAGGTCGCCACGTGACAGGTGCCACCAGCGTCGCGCAGCGTCCGCGCCACGGTCCCGAGCGCCTCCGTGTCGCGCGCACACATCGCCACCGCCGCCCCCTCGGCCGCCAGGCCGAGGGCTATGGCGCGCCCGATGCCGCGGCTGCCGCCGAGCACCACGCAACGCTGCCCCGTCAGTCCCAGGTCCATCCGCTCCTCCGCTGCCTGCTCCGTGAAACCGCTTCGTCGTGACGACCGACGCGGGACGAACACCACTCCTGATCCGGCGGCCGGCCGGGAGGGTCTGCCGTCCTGCGGGGTCACCGCCGCGTGCTACTCGTCGGCCCGGTAGGGCCCGCTCTCCGAGCGTGGCCGCCGCGTGCCGCGCGCCGCGTGCGGCCCAAACTGTCACGCAGCCGACGCTACGCTCCTGCGAGAGCGGGCCGCACGCGCACGCCCGCGGCTTCGAGCCCTTCGCGCACGCGACGCGCGATGGCAATTGCCCCCGGCGTGTCACCGTGCACGCACAACGTCTCGACCGGCAGCGCCAGCCCCTGCCCGGAACGCGTCGCCACACGTCCCGACAGCGCCCACTCGATGGCGCGACGTTGCGCCGCCTCCGGGTCGTCGAGCAGCGCGCCCGGCGTGTCCCGCGACGCCAGTGTCCCATCATCCTCGTACGCGCGATCGAGGAAGCCCTCGGCAACGAGCCGCATCCCCTGCTCCGCGCCGGCGTGCCAGAGCGCCGAGGCGTGCGGCGCATAGAGCGCGAGCGCGGTGTCCACGCGAAGGATACCCGCGACAACGGCTGCGGCGATCTCGCGATCGCGGCACGCGACGTTGTACAGCGCGCCATGCGGCTTCACGTGCTCGACGCGCGCGGCCACGGCCGCCGCCACGTCGCAAAGGGCGCGGACCTGGCCGGCGACGGCGTCGGCCACGTCACGAGCCGGCATCGGCAGCACGCGACGGCCGAAACCTTCACGATCCGGATAGGAGGGGTGAGCGCCGATCTGCACGCCGAGCGCCGCAGCCGCCGTCACCGTCAGGCGCATGCTGGTGGCGTCGCCGGCGTGTCCGCCGCACGCGATGCTGGCCGACGTGATGACCTGCAGGAGTGCGAGCGCGGACGCAGGAGGTGCGCCTGTGTGCTCGCCGAGGTCGGCATTGAGGTCGAGGCGCGACGTCACCGCGGCCTCGCGCGGCCCGTCCTGAGCCGCTCGGAAGACGGGCAGAGGCCACGCAGGATTGCGCGGCCTCTGCTGCCGACGATCTGGCTCCCCAGCACTGTGGCATCGTGCCACAAACAGACCGCCGACGGGGCCGGAACGGAGCAACGGGCATGCCACGCGACCAATTGCGCGAAAACCCGGGTCGTGGATGCGGGAAGGCCGATGACGGCTCGCCGGGCCGATCACGGAACTGACGCCGGAATCACGAAACTGGCATCACCGCGCGACGCCGATTGCGCGCTGTATAGTGCCGCGCATGCGTGCAGCCTGCTTCCCTCGCTGGGCCCTCGTCGTCGTCCTGGCCCTGCTGTCCGGCGCGATGCCCTTCGCGCAGCCGTCCTCGCGACAGGCCGTCGACGCCGACTTCGCCGAGCGCGTCCGGGAATGGACGACGGCGCCGGAGTTCCTGAGCCCGCTGGTCGACCACCTTCCGCTCGTGAAGGACATTCCCACGCCGAAGGACGTGCTCGGCTATCACGTGGGCACGCCGCAGAGACTGACCAGGACGGCCGATGCGCTGGCCTACTACCGCGCGCTGGAGAAGGCGTCGCATCGCATCCGCGTGACCACCATCGGCACCACCGACGAGGGGCGGGAGATCACGGTCGTCTACATCGCGAACGAGGCGACGCTGGCCCGGCTCGACACGCACAAGGCCAGTCTCGCGCGCCTTGCCGATCCGCGGGGCCTGCCGGAGGAGGACGCCAGACGTCTCGTGGCCTCGACGCCGCCGATCTACCACCTGATGGCGGGCCTGCACAGTTCCGAGACCGGACCGCCCGAGATGTTGATGGAGCTCGCCTACCGCCTCGTCGCGAGCGAGACGCCGCTGATCCGGCAGATCCGCGACCGCATCATCGTGAGCTTCACGCCGGCCACCGACCCGGACGGCCGCGACAGGTACGTGGACTGGTACCGGCAGCACATGGTGGACATCACCGAGGAGAAGGACCGCATCACCGGCCCACCGTACTGGGGCAAGTACGTCTTCCACGACAACAACCGCGACATCAACTACTCGCAGGTCACCATGCGTGCGCACCTCGAGTGGTACCTGAAGACGCACCCGCCCGTGATGCACGACCTTCACGAGTCGGTACCGTTCCTCTACACGTTCTCGGGCCAGGCGCCCCACAACCCGAACCTCGATCCCATCGTCTACGGCGAGCTGCCGATGTTTGCCAACTTCGAGATGGCGCAGCTCACCAGGTACGGCATGCCGGGCGTGTGGACGCACGGCTTCGTCGACATGTACTCACCCGGTTACCTGGCGTTCATGTCGTCGAACCATAACGGCCTCGTCCGCATGTACGAGACGTACGGCAACGGCGGGGCGACGACGATGAAGCGGCGAGTGACGCCGCGGGACGGGGGCCCCGGGCAGACGAGCCGCGAGTGGTACCGCCCGCTGCCGCCCTACAAGGACGTGGTGTGGTCGCTGCGCAACAACACCAACTACATGCAGACGGCGGTGCTCTCCGCACTGCAGTACGCCTCGTCGTTCCCGGAAGTCATCATTGACAACTTCTACCGCAAGAGCCGCAACAGCATCGAGGCGGGCCGCAAGAACCCGCCGCACGCGTTCATCGTCCCGGCCGGACAGCAGGACCAGACGCGCGTCCGATTGCTCGTGTCGCTGCTTGGCCGGCAGGGCATCGAGGCGTTCGCCACGGACGCAGAGCTGAAGCTGAGCGACGGGACGTACCCGGCCGGTTCGATCGTGGTCAAGCTTGACCAGCCGTACGGGCGGCTGGCCAGGACGCTGCTCGAGAAGCAGACGTTCCCCGATCCTTCGCTGCGAACGTACGACGACACGGGCTGGACGATGGGGCTGATGCTGCACGTGGACGTCAGGACGACCAACGACACGTCGGTGCTCGACGTCCCCGCACCTGCAGGCACGAGGAGGCTGGTCGCCGCACCGGAGGGCGAGCTGCCTCGCATCGCCATGGTCGTCCCGCACCACGGCTCCAACGACATGGTGAAGCTGCGGATGGCGCTGGGGGCCGCGACCGACGTCCGCGCCGCAGCGGCGGCGTTCACGGTCGGATCCCGGGAGTTTCCTGCGGGGTCGTTCGTCTTCGCCAGGCACGACCCGGGCGCCGCGGAGAAGGCGAGCCGCCTGGGACTGCCCGTGGCGCACCTCTCGGAGCCCCTGCCGGACGACCTTGGAACCGTGGCGGTGGACCTGCCACGACTGGCAATGTTCTCCACGTGGGGACGCACACAGGAAGTGGGCTGGGTGCGCCATGCCTTCGACCAGTTCGACATCCGTTACGAATTGATCTTCAAGGAACGGGTGCGGCTGGGGCGCCTTCGCTCGGACTACGACGTCATCCTGATCCCGCATCAGGCCACCACCGGCAAGGCGCTGGTCTACGACGTGGCCGGCAAGGGCAAGCCGCTGCCCTACCGCAAGGACCCGCGGTTCCCCTCACTCGGTACGTACGGTGAGTCCGACGACATCACGGGCGGGATGGGACTCGAGGGCGTGCTCGAACTGCAGAAGTTCGTCGAAGAGGGCGGCGTCCTCATCACCCTCGGCGGGTCGTCGTACATGCCTGCGGAGTTCGGGCTGCAGCGGACGATCACCGCGAACCGTCCGTCGCCGGCGTTCTACGCGCCCGGCCCGATCGTGCAGGCGGAGATCACGCGGGCCGAGCATCCCATCTTCTTCGGCTACGACGGGCGGACCGTTGCCGTGCGCTATGCCAACGGCCCGCTGTTCGAAGTGCCCGAAGAGGACGAGGCCGACCAGGTGCTGATGCGCTTCACGGGTGGTGACCAGGGCGTGCTGAGCGGGCTCATGCGTGGCGCGGCCGAGACGCGGCGACGGCCGGCAATCGTCGACACCCGCCGCGGCGCCGGCCGCATCGTCGCGTTCGCCACCAACCCGTGCTATCGATGGCAGAACCACGGGGAGTTCGGGATGTTGTTCAATGCGGCCGTGTTGTTCTGGAACGATGCGCCCGCCGCGGCTCGCAAGGGGACCAGCTAGCGGCGGCACGTTGGCACGGTTGCTGCCTCAGGAGGCCGTATGCCGAAGAAGAGTGTCGCGGAAGTCACCCTCAACCACACGAAACACGGCCTCGATCCGGAAACCCGCGAGTCGGTCGTCGACCTGCTCAACGCGCGGCTTGCCGACGTCATCGATCTCGAGTTGCAGGCCAAGCAGGCGCACTGGAACGTGAAGGGGCCCAACTTCATCGGCCTCCACGAGTTGTTCGACGAGGTTGCCGCGGCGGCGGCCAAGTTCAAGGACGAGATCGCCGAGCGCGCCGTGATGCTGGGTGGCGTGGCGGTGGGGACCTCGCAGGCCGTCGTGGAACGCACCAACCTGCCCCCGTACCCGGTCGACGCGCAGGACTGGCACAACCACGTCGATTGCGTCTCGTCGGCGCTCGCCAAGTTCGGCAACGCACTACGCAAGAGCATCGAGGACGCCGAAGAGCTCGAAGACGCCGTCACGGCCGACCTGCTCACCGGCGCCGCGCACGAGATCGACAAGTACATGTGGTTCGTGGAAGCCCACAAGGACTAGTAGTCTCAGGGTTTCGCCACGAACTCACGTTTTTGCGCCGTCCGGTGATTGACGACGCTGTACGTGCCGCCGGCGTCCACGTGGACGCTGACCATGTGGCCTTCGTCCGGCGTCTCTTCGATGTTCGCGGTGAGATCGGGCGTCGTGTTGTCGTCCGGGCCGGTCGCGACGTTGCGATGGAGCTGGTAGAGCGCCCGCAGGGAGGGCAGCGCCTTCAACGCCCTGACCGTCGCCGCCGACCCGCCTTTCTTCGCGCCGTTGTTCATCACCGCGACGGTAGGCGCCAGCGCCTCGAGCACGAGCGGGTTGTTACTCGTGTCGAGCCCGTGGTGCGTGACCTGGTACACGTCCACGACGGGCAGCGTGTTCGCCGGACACACGAGTTTCGCCTCCGTGTTCCAGGTGAGGTCCCCCGCGTCGAAGAAGTCGAACGCGCCGTACGCGAGCGTGAAGGCCAGGCTGCGCGCGTTGTCGGACGGATCGTCGGGCTTCGGGCTGACGCTGGCACACGCCGCATTCGCCGGCGCGCCCGGCCTGGTGTGCACCGTCCCGTGCCCGGCCACGAAGGTCAGCACCACCTGGCGGCCGTCCGGGCCCGGCGCGAGCGTCAGCACGTCGCCCGGGGCGAGCGTCCGCCGCTCCTTCACGGCCGCCCTGTATGCCTGGTAGCTCCTTGCGTAATCGGGCGCGTACGGTTCCGACATTTCGCCGTGGTCGTAGAACCTGCCGATCGGCACCACCGACATCAGGTCCGGCACGCCGCCCACGTGGTCGGTGTGGTAG
>JAEYZV010000025.1 GCA_023427865.1 Acidobacteriota bacterium | reverse complement strand
AGGCGACGGGCCGAAGGCGCTACGAACGGACTCCTACGTAGCCGCCGGGCCTTGCCCGATGGGCGACCGTCGCCCAGGGGGCGACGGCTACGTATCGAGGGGCGACGGTTACCCAGGTGGCCTTCCGTACGACGCGGCACGACCTTACGTAGCCGTCGGGCCTCGCCCCACGGGCGGGAGCGCGCCGTCCGTGTCGGGCTCGCCCGTGTACGATGCGGTATGGCCGCCGAACCGCGTCGCCACCTGTCCATGCTGCGGTCGTACACCCCAGCGGACGCGCTGACGATCGCCAACGCCGCCTGCGGCACGGTGGCAATCTTCCTCTGCCTCGAGTACCTCCTCGAACGGGAGGCGCGCTACGTCTGGATCGCGTTCGCGCTGCTGCCCATCGCGCTCCTGTGCGACGTGCTCGACGGCTACGTCGCACGCCTCGACGGGCGGCGGCAATCGTTCCTCGGCGCCGATCTCGACTCGCTCGCCGACGTGATCTCGTTCGGCGTGGCGCCGGCCGTGCTCGGCTACACGCTCGGGCTGCGGGGCGGCTGGGACATGCTCGTGCTGTCGTACTTCGTCGTGTGCGGCGTGAGCCGGCTGGCACGCTTCAACGTCACGGCAGCGGTGCTGGCCGACGCGAGCACGGGCAAGGTGAAGTACTTCGAGGGCACGCCGATCCCGACCAGCATCGTCATCGTCGCGCTGCTGGCCGTTGCCGCGTACCTCGGCCGGACGCACGAGGACATCTGGCTCGGCGCCGTCCGCCTCGGTCCGGCGACGCTGCACCCGCTGGTGCTCGTCTATGCCGCGAGCGGCAGCGCGATGATCAGCGCCACGTTACGCATTCCGAAACCCTGAGCAATGCAGGGCCCGTTGTCCCAGCGGGCCGTCTGCGCACGCTTCTCCATGTCGCCTGCGCAGCCATAGCACTGCTGGCGTCCGACGGCGCGCGCGGAGCGCACGCCCTACCGCATCGAGGTCACTCCGGCAGCGCGAACGCGACGATGGTGCTGCCCGAGGG
This sequence comes from Acidobacteriota bacterium, assembly GCA_023427865.1. Lineage (GTDB taxonomy): Bacteria > Acidobacteriota > Vicinamibacteria > Vicinamibacterales > Vicinamibacteraceae > Luteitalea. Next base: position 7,202 of record JAEYZV010000025.1, on the reverse strand, counting down.
CCGGCCGGACTTGCCGCCGCCGGCCGAAATCACCACGAACTGCCGGCCTCCGGCCATGTAGGTGCTCGGTGTCGCCGTGCCGCTGAAGGGAAGCGTCGCCTTCCAGAGCAGCCGGCCCGTCTTCCTGTCGAAGGCACGGAACGTCTCGTCCGCTGTCGCCCCGATGAAGACGAGGCCGCCGGCCGTCACCACCGGACCGCCGTAGTTCTCCGTTCCCGTTGGCGGGATGCCGCGCGCCGTCAACTCGGGATACTCGCCGAGCGGCACCTTCCACAGCAGCTCCCCGGTGTTCATGTCCACGGCGTTCAGCGTGCCCCAGGGCGGCTCGATGGCCGGGTAGCCCTCGCGATCGAACCAGCGGCGGAAGCCGGCGAACACGTAGGGCGGCTCCGCTTCTTCAGCCTCCTCGTCGTCGTCCGACCGAGAGGCCGCGCGGGTCGGTGCCTCCGTGCCGAACAGGTACGCGACGATGGCGTCACGCTGCCGCTCGGGGAGTCGTTCGAACGGCGGCATGCGGCCGCCGCCCTGCACGATGACCTGCGACACGTGCTCGGGGGTGCGACGTCCCTTCAGGGCGGTGAGCGGGGGCATGCCGCCCTTCGGGTCGCCGCGCCGGTCGGCCCCGTGACACGCGGCGCAGTGCGTGAGGTACTGCCGCTCGCCCATCGACAGCCGCGTGCCGTCGCCGCGCCGCGTCGGAATCATCCGGTACAGCCACGGGATTTCGTTGACGTTCGCGTAGAGGATGCCGTCGGGATCGGCAGCGGCGCCGCCCCACTCGAAGCCGCCGTCGGGGCCGGGGAAGAGGATCGTCTCCTCGACGCTCGGCGGAGGCATCGCGCCGAAGTTGCCGCTGCGGGCGAACCGCTCCGTCGTCAGCAACCGCGCCATCGGCGAGATCGTCGACACGTCGTCGGCCGTGTAGCGCAGGCGCATGAGCGGCGCGGGCTTCTCCGGCACGGGTTGCGTCGGCCAGACCTTCACGCCGGGCAGGCGCGACGGGAGCGTCGGACGCTCGTGGATCGGCCACAGTGGCGCACCGGTCACGCGGTCGAACGCAAACAGCAGCCCGTGCTTGGTGCCCTGCGCGACCGCATCGACGCGTTTGCCATCGTGGGTCACCGTGAGCAGCGTCGGCGGGGCTGGCAGGTCGAGATCCCACAGGTCGTGGTGGACGATCTGGTAGTGCCACAGCCGCCGACCGGTGTTGGCGTCGAGCGCGACCACGGCGTTGGCGAACAGGTTCTCGCCGTATCGATCGCCGCCCCAGAAGTCCGGCCCCGCCGTTTCCGTGGAGACGTAGACGATGCCGCGCGCCTCGTCCACCGAATGGCCCGACCAGTCCGATGCGCCGCCGGCGGTCTTCCAGGCATCGGCCGGCCACGTGTCGTGCCCGTCCTCACCGGGACGCGGGATGGTGTGGAACGTCCACCGCAACTGGCCGGTGCGGACGTCGAACGCGCGGATGGCTCCGGCGACGTTCTCGGGGATGAGGCCCCCGACGATCAACAGGTCCTTGTAGACCACACCCGGCGTGTTGAGCCGGATGGAGGGCAGGCCGCGCAGTCCCAGCCCGCGCCCGAGGTGAATGGAGCCGTTGTCGCCGAACGATCGGACCGGCGTGCCCGTACGGGCATCGATGGCGTACAGCCAGGTGCCTGCCGACGTGAACAGCCGCCGGTCGTCGCCGTCGGCCCAGTGAGCGAGGCCCCGCTGCCGATTGCCGGGCGCCTCGTCGCGCTCGCTGCGGGGATCGAAGCGCCAGAGCTCCTTGCCCGTTGCGGCGTCGAGCGCGATGAGGTGACGCGCGGGCGACGCCGTGTAGAGGACGCCGTCGATGATCAGGTTGTTGGTCTGGAACTCGCGCCCGCCCGCCGCACCGGCAGGTTCTGGATCGTTGGTGTCGTAGGTCCAGGCCACCTGCAGCCGTGCCACGTTCTCCGTGGTGATCTCGTCGAGCGTCGAATAGTGCGTCGTGCCCTTGTCGCCGAGGTAAGAGGCCCAGTCACGACCGGCGCCCATCGGTGCCTGCGAGGGCGGTCCCGCGCACGCAGCGTGAACGAGTACCAAGAGCGGGAGGGCGAAGCGTGCCCGGATCACAGGGCTCCTTGCGGCGTGACTGGATGCGCATCCCGGCCGCGCGCGTCACTATAGCGAAACCCTCGGCAGGTCTCCCGTACCATATCGGTGCGTGACCTACTGGCAAGCCATCGTTCTGGGCCTCGTCGAGGGCCTCACCGAGTATCTTCCCGTCAGTTCCACCGGCCATCTGCTCGTGGCGCAGCGCCTGCTCGGCATCGAGGGCGGTGAGGCATCGAACGCCTACGCCATTGCCATCCAGGGCGGGGCCATTGCGGCAGTGATCGTCCTGTATCGGCAGCGCCTGCTGCAGATGGCAAGCGGGCTGCTCGGGCGCGACGACGCCGGGCGCCGGCTGGCGGTCGCCCTCGTGCTCGCGTTCCTGCCGGCGGCGCTGATCGGGTTCGCGTTCGAGGAGGCCATCGAGCAGCGACTGTTCGGTCCGCTGCCGGTGGCCGTGGCATGGGCGGTGGGCGGCGTGGTGATTCTGCTCGTGGCCTCGCGCATGCAGCGGGAGGGCACGCTGATCGAGGCGCTGACGTGGCGTGGCGCGCTGCTGGTGGGCATCTGCCAGTGCGCCGCGCTGTGGCCGGGGGTGAGCCGCAGCCTGGCGACGATTCTGGGCGGCCTCGCGGCCGGGCTGTCGCTCGTCGCCGCCGTGGAGTTCTCGTTCCTGCTGGGGCTGCTCACTCTCGGGGCGGCAACCGCGTACAAGGCCATCGACAGCGGTGCCGTGATGCTGCAGGCCTACGGGCCGGCGACGGTGCTCGTGGGCTTCGTCGCGGCGTGGCTGTCTGCGATGGTGTCGGTCCGGTGGATGGTGGGCTGGCTGCAGCACCGGGGCCTTGCCGTATTCGGCTGGTGGCGCCTCGGGGCTGCAGCCCTTGTCGTCGTCCTCATCGCGCGCGGCGTGCTCTGAAGGGGATTGTGCCCGCCGGGCCAGGCCCGGCGCGCGGCTTCCCGGGCGGGCGCGTGCGGGGAACGCGCCCTACCGTTCCCGCTACCCGGCACCCGATACCCGGTACCCGGTACGCGGTACCCCCTCACCCCTCTATCCCACCCAGGCTCTTGTAGACCTGCACGACCCGCACGAAGACGTCCGCCTCGGCGCGTGCGATGGCGTCCTCGGCGGCCAGTTGCGTGCGTTCGGCGTCGAGCAGCGTGAGGAAGTCAGAGAGCCCCTCGCGGAAGCGGACGCGGGCGATCTGCGCGGCGCGCGCGCTCTCGCGCGCCTGGTCGGCAAGGCGGACCAGGCGTGCCTGCTCCTCGCGGTACGCCACGAGCGCGTTCTCCACCTCCTCCAGTGCGAGGAGCACGGCCTGTTCGTAGATGGCCAGCGACTCGCGCGTCGCGGCTTCGGCCCCCCGCCGCCGCGCCCGCGCGCTGCCCAGATCGAAGCCCGCCCACTGGAGCGCCGGCGTCACCGACCACATGCGCGACTCACTGCGCCCGAACAGGCTGCCGCGCCCGGCCAGCAGACCCAGTGCGCCGGAGATCGAGATGCGTGGGTAAAGCTCGGCGGCCGCCACCCCTTCGCGGGCGGCAGCGGCAGCAAGCCGCCGCTCCGCCGCGCGCACGTCGGGACGACGCCGCAGCAGTTGCGACACGTCGCCGAGAGGCAACACCTTGGCAAGCACGGGATACGGCCGCGGCTCGAGCTCGATGGCCAGCGCACCCGGGCGCACGCCGGTCAGCACCGCGATCCGATGCAGGCGTGTGGTTGCTGCGGCCCGCAGCGGCGGGATGCTGGCCTCGATCGCCGCCACGCGCGCCGCTGCGCTCGCGACATCCTGCTCCTCGCCGAGCCCCGCATCGCGGCGCACCTCGGTGAGCCGCAGCGTCTCGCGCTGGTTGACGAGGCTCCGTTCGGCCACGTCCAGCTGCTGCTGCAGGCCGCGCAGCGTGAAGTACTCGCGCGCCACCTCTGCGGCGACGATCACCCGCACGTCCTCGACCGTGGCTTCGAGCGCCTGCGCGTCGGCGTCCGCGGCTCGCATGGCAGCGCGAACGCGCCCGAACAGGTCGACTTCCCAGAACGCGTCGAGCGTCGCGCGGTACGTGCTCGTACGAATCGGTTCCTCGATGAACCCGGGCACCGCCTGCTCACGGCGATCCACCGCGGCGTTCACGGTCACGATCGGGAAGCGATCGCGCCGCACGTCGTCGAACAGGGCGCGTGCCTGATCGACGCGGGCCACGGCAGCCACCACGTCGAGGTTCGCGCCGAGTGCGGCCTCCTGCAGCCCGTCGAGGACGGGATCGTCGAACTCCCGCCACCAGCGGCGCTCGTACTCGCCGGCGCTGAACGTGTCGGGTGTGGCTTGCGTCAGCGCGGCAGGCGCGGTGTCTGGCGCCACATGGACGCGTTGTCGGCCGCAGGCCGCTGTGCTCGCGGCGACCAGCAGCGCCACCAGAGATGCCTTCCATCGCGTGCGCATCACAATCCCTCCGCAGCAGTCGTGATGTCGGCGTCCGGCGGGGCTGGCACCGGTGTCCGGCCTCCGAGCCACGTGACGAACCGACCGACATAGACGAAGAACACCGGCGTGAGCACGAGACCGAACAGCGTGACGCCGACCATGCCCGCGAACACGGTGACGCCCATGGCGCGCCTGATCTCTGCGCCGGCGCCGCTCGAGAGGACCAGCGGCACCACGCCCATGATGAAGGCCACCGAGGTCATGAGCACCGGCCGCAGCCGCACGCGGCAGGCGTCGAGGATGGCCTGCAGCGGCGCTTCGCCTTCGTCCTGTCGCTGCCTGGCGAACTCGACGATCAGGATCGCGTTCTTGCAGGCGAGCGCCGCCAGCACGAGGAAGCTGATCTGGGTGAACACGTTCGTGTCGCCACCGGTCAGCCACACACCGGCGATGGCCGACGACAGCGTCATCGGCACGATCAGGATCACGCCGAGCGGCAGTGACCAGCTCTCGTACTGCGCCGCGAGCACCACGTACACGAGCAGCACGCACAGCGGGAAGATCCACACCATCGTGTTGCCCGCGACCGCCTCCTGATAGGCGAGTTCGGTCCACTCGTACGTGAACCCGCGCGGCAACTGCTGCTGCAGCACGCGGGCGATGGCGTCCTGGGCCTGGCCCGAGCTGTACCCGGGCGCCGGCGCGCCATTGATCTCGGCCGCGGGGAAGCCGTTGTAGTGCATCACCTGGTCCGGCCCGTGTCCCCGCGACACGGTGACGAGCGACCCGAGCGGGATCATCCGCCCGCTCGCCGATCGGGTCTCGAGCCGCGCAATCTGCTCGGGCTGCAGCCGGAACTCCTGCTCGGCCTGCACGTTCACCTGGTACGTGCGTCCGAACCTGTTGAAGTCGTTGACGTACACCGAGCCGAGATACGCCTGCAGCGTCTCGAACACGTCGGTGAGCGGCACGCCGTAGGTCTTCGCGCGCTCGCGGTCGACGTCGGCGTCGATCTGCGGCACGTTCACCTGGAAACTGGAAAGCAGTCCGGCCAGTTCCGGTTTCCCGCGCGCCGTGTCGAGGCTCGCCTGCACCTGCGCATAGAGCTCCTCGAAGCCGGCCCCGCCGCGATCCTCGACATACAGCTTGAAGCCGCCCACGGTGCCGAGCCCCTCCACCGGAGGCGGCGGAAAGATCGCGACGAACGCATCCTGGATGCCGGCGAACTGCCCGTTCAGGTCCTGCACGATGCGATCGGCGGTGAGGCCCTCGTCGGCCCGCTCGTCGGCATCCTTCAGCATCACGAAGGCGATGCCGGCATTGGAGGCGTTCACGAAGCCGTTGATCGACAGGCCCGGGAAGGAGATGACGCTCTTCACGCCACGATGCTCCAGGGCCGCGGCCGACATGCGTCCGATCACCGCATCGGTGCGATCGAGCGTGGCCGCATCGGGCAGTTGTGCGAACGCCACGAGGTAGTCCTTGTCCTGCGAGGGCACGAAGCCGGCCGGCACGCGCGAGAACCCCAGCGCGGTGAGCCCCAGCAGTCCGCCGTAGAGCACGATCACCGCGGTGCCGACCCGCAGCACGCGGGCGATGCCGTTCGTGTAGCCGAGCGAGGCGCGCGCGAACGCCCGGTTGAAGCGCACGAAGAACCAGCCGAAGAGCCGGTCGGCGGCGCGCTGCACGGCGTCGCGCGGCGCACCGTGCGGGCGCAGCAGCCGCGACGCCAGCGCCGGACTCAGCGTCAGCGAGTTGAACGCGGAGATGACCGTGGAGATGGCGATCGTCAGCGCGAACTGGCGGTAGAACTGCCCCGTCAGGCCGCTGACGAACGCCGTGGGCACGAAGACGGCGCACAGCACCAGCGCGATGGCGATGATCGGCCCCGACACCTCTTCCATCGCCTTGTGCGTGGCGTCGCGCGGCGAGAGCCCCAACTCGATGTGCCGCTCCACGTTCTCCACGACGACGATCGCGTCGTCCACGACGATGCCGATCGCCAGCACGAGGCCGAAGAGCGACAGCGTGTTCAGCGAGAAGCCGAGCCCCAGCATCACCGCGAACGTGCCGACGAGCGACACCGGCACGGCGGCGATCGGGATGATCGAGGCGCGCCACGTCTGGAGGAAGAGGATGACGACGATGACGACGAGGACGAGCGCCTCGATCAGCGTGTGCACGACCTCTTCGATCGACGAGCGCACGAACTGCGTCGGGTCATACACGACCTCGTAGGTGACGCCCTCCGGGAAGGACTTCGACAGCTCCGCCATCGTCTTCCGGACGTTGTCCGACAGCTCGAGCGCGTTCGAGCCCGGCGCCTGGAAGATCGTCATCGCCGCGGCGGTCTTGTTGTCGAGCAAGCTTCGGAGCGCGTACTGGCTGGCGCCGAGCTCGATCCTCGCGATGTCCCTGAGGCGGACCGTGCCGCCCTCGGGCGTGGCCTTGACGATCACCTCGCCGAACTCTTCCTCGGTGACGAGGCGGCCTTCCGTGTTGACGCTGAGCTGGAAGTTCGCGCCCGTCGGTGCGGGCTGCTGGCCGAGCGTCCCGGCGGCGACCTGGACGTTCTGCTCGCGGAGCGCCCGCACGACGTCTCCCGCCGTGAGGTTGCGCTCGGCGACCTTGCCCGGGTCGAGCCACACGCGCATCGAATAGTCCCCGGACCCGAAGAGCTGCACGTCGCCCATGCCCGGGATT
>JAEYZV010000017.1 GCA_023427865.1 Acidobacteriota bacterium | reverse complement strand
GCGCAGCCTACCACGTGTGACGAAGTAAGCTCGAACTAACGCGATACCACATGCCTGCCCGTCTGAAGCTCGTGCCCTGCTCGCCAGAGGCCATCACAGAAGTCGTCCCCGGCGACCAGCCCGTCATCATCGGACGCGACCCGCTGTCCGGCGTCGTGCTGTCGGAGCCGAGCGTGTCACGGCGCCATGCGCAGCTGGTGCGGCGCGACGACGCACTCATCCTCGAAGACCTCGGCAGTGCGGTCGGCACCTTCGTCAACGACGAGCGCATCACCGCACGCATCCTCGGTGATGGCGATCGCGTCAGGTTCGGCCGCCAGGTGCAGTTCGAGGTCGTGAGCGAGGCCATCGCCACGCTCATCGAGTCGGCGGGCGTCGACGAGAAGAGCACGGGGATGCGGCACCTGCAGGAACTGCTCGACGTCGCACGGCAGCTGAACAGCGCGGCCGTCCTGCCCGAGGTGCTCACCGCCGTGCTGCGCTCGGCCATCCGTATCATGCGTGCCGACAGCGGCGCGCTCGCGCTGATCGGTGCCGACCAGAAGCTCGAGACCGTCATGCGCCTCCCGAAGGGCGCGTCGCCGTCGACTGCCCAGGAGGAGCTCGACCTGCTCAAGCAGGCGGTGCGCGGTCGACGCACCATTGCCAGTCAGGCCATGCACGAGACGCTCATCGGTGCGGCGACCACGATGCGTCCCGACATGGTGGCGGCACCGCTGATGGTGGCGCGGCGAGCCCTCGCCGACGACTCGTCCTTCGTCGGGCGGCTCGACGCGGTGGGCGCCCTGCTGGTGTCGCGCCCGGCCAGCACGCAGGGCGTGCCGCGCGAGGAGATCGCGATCTTCGAGTCGCGCGCGGCCGACGCCGCGATGGCGATCGACAGCGCGCGCCTCTACAAGGAAGCCCGCGCGAAGGCCCGGTTCGAGCACGAGATGGCGCTGGCCAAGGACATCCAGGCCGCCCTCCTGCAGCCGCCGCCCGATGTGGCGTTCGCGACGTGCTACGCGCGCACCGACTCGGCCGCATCTGTCGGGGGCGACCTGTACCAGGGGGTGTTGCGGCCCGATGGCTCGCTGGCGCTGTCGCTCGGCGACGTCGCCGGCAAGGGCGTGGGCGCGTCGCTGATCATGGCGCTTGCGACCGGGCTGCTCCGGCTGCTGCACGAACTCGGGCACCCGCTCTCCCAGATTCTCCCGACGCTGCACCGGCAGTTGCTGAACTACAGCCCGGGCAACAAGTACCTGACGCTCGGGGCGGCCGTGCTGCACCCCGACGGACGACTGGAGCTCGCAAATGCCGGGCACTGCCCGCCGGCGCTCGTGAGGCACTTCGGCGCGGTGACGATGCTCGATTCGGGAGGGCCGGTGCTCGGCCTGCTGCCGTTCGGCGAGTGGAACGTCGAGACCATCACCCTGGAGCCGGGTGACGCGCTCGTGATCTACAGCGACGGCATCAGCGAGTCGGCCTCGCAGTCGGGTGAGGACTTCGGTCCGAAGGGCGTCGCGCGCACGCTCGAGCGCGTTGCTGGCCGCCCCGCACCCGAGATGGCCCAGGCACTCCTCGAGGCGTCGATCGACTTCCGCGACGGGCGTCCCGCCACCGACGACGTGTCGCTGCTGGTGGTCACGTACGAAGGCACGCGAAAGGCGTGAATGCCGCGGCGCGTTCGGGGATCGCGCCCTACCTGAACTTCCACACCAGGCGCGTGCCGTCGACCTGGATGGTGCTCCGCCCGATGCCGATCGTCTCGCGCCCACCGGGACGCCGGAGGCGGCACACGATGTCCTGGACGCCCTGGCGATCGGCAGACGCGGGCGCGACACCGATGGTGATGCCGTCTCCTTCGATGTAGCTCACCTCGCCGGCATCGCGCGACGTCGCGTCCAGGCCTCGCACGTGACGCTGCAGGAACCCCTTCGCACCGGGCGTCAGCGCCAGCCTCACGCCGACGATGTCGTCCAGGAGCGGCGAGAGCGGTCCGCCGCTGACGCGTGCGTAACGTTCGAGCACCTCACGACGGGTGATGCCGCGTGCCTCGGTGGCCGTGCCACGCCATGCCGCGAGGAAGTCCGCGTGATACTCCATGGCCCAGAGGTGCAGGCCGTCGCGTCGATCGGGATCCGCGTGCGCGATGTGGAACCAGGGCGCCGACTCCGGGCCCGCTGCGGAATCCGCATCGGCATCACGTGGTCGCACGACGACCCGGTGTTCGGCCCGCCCGAGCGCCTCGCGCCATGCCCCGGCCACCGCTGCCGACGCCCCGGGTGTCTCGACGCCGAATGCGATGCCGCTCGTACCCACCGGACCCTGGGCACCTGCCTCGAAGAGCTCGAGGTATGTCGTCGTGCCGTACCAGTACAGTCCCGTGTAGGACCAGTCGGGGCGGTTGGTCGTGCGCAGTTCCGATGGCGCGAAGACCTCGCGCAGCCATGACGACTCGCGTGCCGCCTCGAACGTCTCGCGGTCCACGACGCGGTACAGATGGTTCAGGCGGAGCGGCTCGGTCACGCCAGCAGCGCCTTGGCGATGGTCTGCAGCTGCAGGTTCGAGGTGCCTTCGTAGATCTGGCCGATCTTCGCGTCGCGATACAGCTTCTCGACGGGGGCATCCTTCACGAACCCGTAGCCGCCGAACAGGTTCACCGCCAGCGAGGCGGTGCGCTCGGCGACTTCAGACGCGTGCAGCTTGCACATCGCCGCCTCTGTGAGGAACGCCTGTTTCGCGTCGCGTCGCCGTGCCGCGTTGTACACGAGCAGCCGTGCCGACTCGACCTCCATCGCCGCGCGCGCCAGCTGGAACTGCACGCCCTGGAAGTCGGCGATCGCCTTGCCGAACTGCCGGCGCTCCTTCGTGTAGCGGATCGCGTGGTCGAGAGCGCCTTCCGCGAGGCCGAGCATCTGCGCGCCGATGCCGATGCGGCCTTCGTTCAATGTCTCGATGGCGACCTTGTAGCCCTTGCCGACCTCACCGAGCACGTGTGCGGCGGGCACGTGGCAGCTCTCGAAGACGAGCTCGCAGGTGCTGCTCGCGCGGATACCGAGCTTGTCCTCCTTCTTGCCGATCGTGAAGCCCGGCGCGTCGCGCGGCACCAGGAACGCCGTGATGCCGCGGTAGCCGGCCGAGGGATCGACCGTGGCGAAGACGATGAAGAGCGCCGCCTCGGCGCCGTTCGTGATCCAGAGCTTGCGCCCGTCGAGCCGGTAGCCGTCGCCGTCCCTGGTCGCGCGAGTGGTCAGTGCGAACGCGTCGCTGCCCGACGCCGCTTCCGAGAGTGCGTACGCGCCGATCGTGTCCGACGCGAGCCGCGGCAACCAGGTCCGCTGCTGCTCGTCGTTCGCCCAGCGGAGGAGGGCGTTTATGACGAGCGTGTTCTGCACGTCCACGAGCACGCCCACCGCGGGGTCCACCCGCGAGAGTTCCTCGACCACGAGCACCGAGTGGAAGAACGTGCCGCCACCGCCGCCGAACCGCTCAGGCACCTCGATGCCCATCACGCCGATGTCGAACAGGCGCGGCAGCAGCGCCGGGTCGAGCTTCGCCGCTTCGTCCATGGCACGAACGCGCGGTGCCATTTCCTGCAGGGCGAACTCGCGAACGCTCTGCCGCAACAGGCGCTCGTCCTCGGTCAGTGTCGTCAGGGCACCGGGTAGATCGGCAAGTGGCGTCGTCACTGATAATCCTTCGGAGGGGCCGCGTGGGAGCCGACCGGACGCACACGGCCGGGCGTCGAAAGGGATGGACTCCCATGCTCAGGCAAGCGGCCGCGCCGGTCTGTGGCGGCCTCGGCCGTGCTGAATCGTGATGCTATCATCAGTTCCACGAATGATCAGGCAGGGTCTTCGGAGCGCAGTCGTCCTTGCGACGCTGTCGGCCACGCTCGTTGGCGTTGCGGCGCAGCAGTCCTCCGCACCGCCCACGGCTGCACGTGCCGCGCAGGACACGCCGCGTACGCAGGCACCCGCGCAGCCGGCGCAACAGCAACCGCCGACGGACGAGGCGCCGCCGCAGGGGCAGCCGCCTGCCGATCAGCAGGGTCCCGACGCGCCGCCTCAACCGACCTTCCGCACAGGCATCAACTTCGTCCGCGTCGATGCCATCGTCACCGACAAGCAGGGCAGGCCGGTCGCGGACCTGAAGCCCGAGGACTTCGAAGTCCTCGAGGACGGCGAGCCGCAGACGGTCGAGACCTTCAAGCTCATTCGCGTGGACGGCAATCCCGAGCCCGGTGAGGCGGCACCGCGCGAGATCAACTCCACGTTCGCAGAGGAAGCCGAGGCACGGCGCGACGACGTGCGGCTCTTCGTCATCTTCTTCGACGACTACCACGTGCGGCTCGGCGCGAGCCTCGCGGTGAAGGACGATCTCGTCAAGTTCGTCGAGACGCAGATCGGGCCGCTCGACATGGTGGCGATGATGTACCCGCTCGACCCGTTGCGGGCGGTCAGCTTCACGCGCAACAAGAAGGCGATCATCCAGCAGATCCTGTCGTGGCAGGGGCGCAAGTATCAGTACATCCCGCCGCGCAACATGTTCGAGGAGCAGTACGCGAACTACCCGACGGAGATCGTCGAGAAGATCCGCAACCAGGTCAGCCTCTCGGCGCTGCGCGGTCTCATGACACGGCTCGGCGGCATGCGCGAAGGTCGCAAGACGGTGATCGTCGTGAGCGAGGGCTACTCGGACTACGTGCCGCCGCAGTTGCGGGGGATGAACGCGCAGAGCGGGATCCGCGGGGTCGGGACGTCGGCGATGACGGCCGACCCGTCGGTCGACCCGGTGGGCGCGATGGCGGAGGACCGCCGGCGCTTCTTCGGCGACATGGACATCCGCAACCTGATGCGCGACGTCACGACCGACGCCAACCGCAACAACGTGTCGCTGTACATGCTCGACCCGCGTGGCCTTGCCGGGTTCGAGTACGACATCAACGAAGGCGTCGGGATGCAGATGGATGCCGCCTCGCTGCGCAGCACGCAGGACTCGCTGCGCGTGATGGCCGACGAGACCGACGGCCGAGCCATCGTCAATCGGAACGATCTCGGCACCGGGCTGACGCAGATGATGCGCGACGCGAGCGCGTACTACCTGCTCGGGTACTCGTCGTCGGCCGCCCCGACGGATGGGCGGTTCCACCAGATTCGTGTGCGCGTGAAGCGGCCGGGCGTGGAAGTGCGCGCACGCCGCGGCTACTGGGCGCTCAGGCCCGATGAAGCGGCGGTGGCCATGGCGCCGGCAAAGGCCGGTCCGCCGCCCGACGTCCAGTCGGCGCTCTCCGAGATCGACCGGGTGGCCCGCGCCCGGACCGTGCGGACCTGGGTCGGCTACGCGCCCGACCCGAGCGGCAAGACGCGCGTGTTCTTCTCCTGGGAGCCGGCGGCTGGCGGGCCGGGAGCGGCCGCGAGCGCGACAGCCGAGCCCGTGGCGCAGGTCACGGTGATGGCGGCCAATCAGACCGACGGGCCGCTCTTCCGCGGGAAGATTCCGTCCGGCGGCAACGGTACGGCGGGTACCAACGGCAACGGTGGCACCGCCACCAACGGCGGGGCGCGTGCTGCGGCACCTGCGCCCGGCGGGCAGACGTCGTTCCTCGTCGCGCCGGGGGCGGCGCAGATGCGCGTGCAGGCCGAGAGCGCCGGGGGCGGCGTGATCCAGTCGGACGTGATCGAGATTGCCGTCCCCGACTTCACGAGCGAGGCGGCGGCGGTGGGGACACCGGCGCTGTTCCGCGCCCGGACGCAACGCGACCTGCAGGCGATCGCCGCCACGCCCGATGCGCAGCCTACGGCCGCGCGTGCGTTCAACCGCACCGAGAAGCTCCTGCTGCGGGTGGCCGTCAGCGGCGCCGAACCGAGCATCAGGCTGATGAGTCGATCCGGCGACGGGATGAGCCCGCTCGTCGTCCGGACCGCGCCGCAGGGCAGCCCCTTCACGCACGAGGCGGAAGTGCCCTTGGCCAGCCTTCCGGCCGGGGACTTCCTGATCGAGGTCAAGGCGGGCGACGCCGCCGATGCGCCACGCATGCTCACCGGCGTCAAGGTGACCGGGTGAGCCCCACGGCGAACCCGCCCGCCAGGCCGGGGGCACCCGTCACCGAAACTCGACGTGATTTCACCTCGGTGTCGGGACGCGAAGTCGCCCCGCGGTATACGCCCGACGATGTCGCGTCGATCGACTACGCCACCGAGATAGCCGATCCGGGGCACTTCCCGTACACACGCGGCATCCACGCGTCGGGCTACCGCGGCAAGCTGTGGACGATGCGGCAGTTTGCCGGGTTCGGCACCGCCGCCGACACCAATCAGCGGTATCGTGAACTGCTCGCCGCCGGCGGTACGGGCCTGAGCGTCGCGTTCGATCTCCCGACGCTGATGGGGCGCGACCCCGATCATCCGCTGTCGCTCGGGGAAGTGGGCAAGTGCGGCGTCAGCGTCGTCACGCTCGCCGACATGGAGGCGCTGTTCGACGGCATCGACCTCGGGGCGGTGACCACGTCGATGACCATCAACTCGCCGGCGCCCATGCTGCTGGCGATGTACTTGGTCGTGGCCGAGCGGCAGGGCGTGTCGTGGGATCGGCTCTCGGGCACCATCCAGAACGACATCCTGAAGGAGTTCATCGCGCAGAAGGAGTACATCTACCCGCCGCGTCCGTCCATGCGGCTGATCGTGGATGTCTTCCGGTTCTGCGCCGAGCGCGTGCCGCGCTGGAACACCATCTCGGTGAGCGGGTACCACATCCGGGAGGCCGGCGCGACCGCGGCGCAGGAGCTCGCGTTCACGCTGCGCGACGGCATCGAGTACGTGCAGTGGGGCGTGGACGCCGGGCTCGACGTGGACGCGTTCGTGCCGCGGATCTCGTTCTTCTTCAACGCGCACAACGACTTCTTCGAGGAGATCGCGAAGTACCGCGCGGCGCGGCGCATCTGGGCGCGCGTGATGCGCGAGCGGTTCGGTGCCACCAACGAGCGGTCGTGGCAGTTGCGCTTCCACACGCAGACGGCCGGCGTGTCGCTCACGGCGCAGCAGCCGTACAACAACGTCGTGCGCACGGCGCTGCAGGCGCTGGCGGGCGTGCTCGGCGGGACCAACTCGCTGCACACGAACTCGCTCGACGAGGCGCTGGCGCTGCCGACGACGGAGGCCGCAACCCTGGCACTCCGGACGCAGCAGATCATCGCCCACGAGAGCGGTGT